>NZ_JBCEWQ010000004.1:0-142049 GCF_038448545.1 Streptomyces sp. CLV115 | reverse complement strand
CAGGTTCAGGGGGACGACACACCCCCCGGCCTTCAGGACGGCGAGCATCATCACGTAGAGCTCGACCGAACGGTTCAGGTGGAGGCCGACCGGAGTGCCCCGGCCCACTTTCCCCTGCCGCAGCGATCGGGCAGCCTTGTTGGCGAGGGAATTGAGCTCGGCGTACGAAATGTGTTCGCCCCTGTGCACCAGCGCGGTGCGCGCACCGAACCTCGCCACCGTCTTCTCGAAAAGCCGGGGAAGAGTGAGGTCGGCCGGTAAGTCGGGGGATGTGAGGCTGGACATGCCTCGCGTTCCTTTCCGCGCAGCCCTGGTCGTTCCCGGGGAACCCAGGGGAGAAGGCAGTGAATTCGGTCGCCCGAAGGCTCGCTCCGGTATCCGACACGAGCAAACTGATTTCCTATCGGAAACCACTATCCGATGGGCGAACCGCCGCTGTCAAGTCTTCATAGGACAACCGGCCACCGCGCGTGAGCAGCTCGAACGCGAACTGCGACGCCTCGCGCCCCACGGCCAGGCCGATGTCCTCGAACCATTCCAGGCTGGCCTGCGCGGCCCGCTGAACCGCCGCCACGGCAGGCCCGCGCAGCTGCTCGTACGCGACGAGCGCGGCCTCCGGCGAACCACCGCCGCCCCCGAGGCAGCCGTGGTCCCGGAGGAGACCCGCCAGCACCAGGGCGTCCTCCATGGCGAGCCTGGTGCCCGATCCGATGGAGAAGTGCGTCGTGTGGGCGGCGTCCCCGAGCAGCACGAGATTCCCCTGGTGCCAGCGGCGGTTGCGGACGACCGTGAACCTCCGCCACCGGGACCGGTTGCCGGTGAGCCGGTGCCCGTCGAGGGTGTCGGCGAAGATCTCCTCCAGCCGCTCGACGGCGAACCGGTCACTCCCGTCGGGGGTCACGCCGGCGATCGGCGCGGCGAGCCCCGCGGCCCGCCAGGCGTGTTCGTCGGCTTCGACGATGAAGGTGCTCAGCTCCGCGCTGAAGGGATAGGCGTGACCGTGCAGGGCCCCGTGCCCGCTCTCGGCGACGAGGAAGGTCAGCGCGTCGAAGGGCTTGTCGACGGCGAGCCAGATGTAGCGCGAGGTACGGGTGTCGAGCGAGGTCCCGAACACATCCGGACGTCCGGACCGAATGGCCGAGTTGGCCCCGTCGGCCGCGACGACCAGGTCGTACTCCGCCTGCAGCCGCTCCACCGGAGGACCCTGCTCACCGAAGCGGAGCGTGACGCCCGCCTCCGCGCAGCGCCGGTGCAGCAGCCGCAGCAGCTCCTTGCGGCCGATGGCCGCGAACCCGTGCCCGGCGCTGCGCACCACCTCGCCCCGGTAGCGCACGGCGATGTCCGCCCAGCGCGCGGACCGCGCCGCCATCGCGTCGTACAGCGCGGGGTCGGTCTCCTTGACGTCGAGGAGCGTCCCGTCCGAGAACACCACACCGAATCCGAAGGTGTCGCCCACGCGGTTGCGCTCCCAGACCACCACCTCGCCCGCCGGGTCGAACTGCTTGGCCCACGCCGCGAGGTAGAGGCCACCGGGCCCTCCTCCGACCACCGCGATCCGCACGATTCCTCCCTGGGTCGTTGTGAGTCGCCGATCCGGACCGGCGCGAGGGCGGCATGGCGCGTCCACCCCTCGTCGAGGCCCGGACGCGTCGGGGCCGAACGGGACGACATGGCCACCGGCGCACTCCGACGCTAGCATGTAATTTCCATTCGGAAACCATATTGCTTCGGATGACTTGTCTGGAACACGACGCTCTTTCGAGGAGAATCCGCGCATGGCCCGCACCGACCTGTCCACCGGACCCACCTGCTCCCCCACCGCCGCCGAAATCGTCGGCCAATTGCTGGGCGCCCCCGAGACCCCCGCGTTCGCACTGCTGCGGCGCACCGATCCGGAAACCGGAGAACCCGGCCCGGTCGAATTACTGCTCGGCCGGATGACCGAGGCCGACCGGATATCCGGCATCCCGCTGCCCGGGAAGGACGTCACCGGCCCCGGCGCCCTGGCGCTCGTCCCCTTCCGGCAGATCCGCGAACGCGGCCTCGAATGCCACGACGACGCGACCCCACTCCAGGTGCTGGAGGTCGAGCGGGTCCACCGGATCGACACGGACGAGTTGCTGGCCGCGCTGCCGGACGCGCCGATCGCCCTGACCGGCGCGGGGTTCGACCTCGACGACGACGCGTACGCCGCCGTCGTGGACCGCATCGTGCGCGAGGAGATCGCCCGCGGCACCGGCGCCAACTTCGTGATCCGCCGGGACTTCACCGCCCATCTGGACGGCTACGGCCCGCAGGTGGCGCTGGCCCTGTTCGGCCGGCTCGTCACGGGCGAGTCGGGCGCCTACTGGACGTTCTGCGTGCACACCGGTGCCGGGGACGGAGCCGGCGCGGGCCGCACCCTCGTGGGCGCGAGCCCGGAGGCCCATGTACGGGTCCGGGGCGACGAGGTGGTGCTGAACCCGATCAGCGGCACCTACCGCTATCCGGCGACCGGCCCGGACCCGGACGGACTGCTCGCGTTCCTCGAAGACGCCAAGGAGACCGACGAGTTGTACATGGTGGTCGACGAGGAGCTGAAGATGCTCTGCGCGGTCGCCGACCGGGACGTCCGGGTGCGCGGCCCGTTCCTCCGCGAGATGGCCCACCTGGCGCACACCGAGTTCGAGATCGGCGGGCGCGGGGTGCGGGACGTGCGGGAGGTGCTGTCGCGCACCATGTTCGCCGCGACCGTCACCGGCAGTCCGCTGGAGAGCGCCTGCCGGGTGATCCGCCGCTACGAGCCGAGCGGTCGCGGCTACTACGCCGGGGCCCTCGCGCTCTTCGGGAACGACACCGACGGCTCCCCCTGGCTGGACTCCCCCATCCTGATCCGCACGATGGACATCGCGCCCGACGGGGCGCTGCGGATGCCCGTGGGCGCGACGCTGGTGCGCGACTCCGATCCGTATTCCGAGGCCGCCGAGACGCGGGCCAAGCTCGCCGGCGTGCTGGGCGCGCTGGGCGGCCCGGACCCGCGCGCGGCGGACGCCCCGGCCGGGCCCAAGGTGTCGCTGTCGTCGCCGCGCGTCCTCAAGTGCCTGGCCGCCCGGCGCGAGAACCTCGCCCCTTTCTGGCTGGAGCCCGGGGACGGGACGAGGAGGCCGGGCCCGGTGGGGGACGTCCCGGGGGACGGCGCCTTGGTGATCGACGCCGAGGACGACTTCACCGCCATGCTGGCCCACCTGTTGCGCGCCTTCGGACTGCGGACCGCCGTGCACCGGTACGACGGCCCCGGCCTGGAGCGCGCGCTCGCCGCGCACCGCGGACCCGTGGTCCTCGGCCCCGGGCCCGGCGACCCCGACGACACGGGCGACCGCCGCGTCGCACGGCTCCGCGACCTGTCCCGACGGCTGCTGGCCGACGCGCGCGCCGGCAAGAACCCGGTCCTGGGCATCTGCCTCGGCTTCCAACTGCTCTCCTCCTGCCTGGGGTTGACCGTTTCGCGCGCCGAGCGGCCCCGGCAGGGAACACAACGCACGATCGAGGTGTTCGGCACTCCGGCGACCGTCGGTTTCTACAACTCCTTCTCCGTGCGCGCCGGGGGCGGCCCGGCCGGGGCCCTGCACCGGGCCGGGGTGGAGCTCTGCCGGCTGCCGGGCACGGACGAGGTGATCGCGCTGCGCGGTCCCGGTGTCGCGGGGGTGCAGTTCCATCCGGAGTCCGTCCTCAGCCGCTCCGGGGCCGAACTGTTCCTGGGCCTGATGCGGGACGCGTCCCGCGAGGGGGCGGTGTAGGCGTCCGCGGGGCACTGCGGGGGGGGGACGCCCCGAAATGGGGCGGCCCGTCCCTCCGTCGAGAAGCCGGTTATGCTTGCATCATTTCCATCCGGAAACCAAGTAGGGGTGCATCGGACATCACAGCGGCCCCGGCCCACCGTGTCCGCCTCAGAAGGAGCTCACCGATGACGGACCCAGACGCTGTCCACGCACAGCTCAGCCCGCCCTCCGAGCTGGAGGACGCGCTGTCCCATCTGCAGTGCGTCCTGGTCGCACGGCGCACCGCGACCAACCCCGAGGGCATCAACTGGCAGCAGTACGACGTCCTGGAGACGCTCCGTATCCGCGGTGCGATGAACCCGTCACGGCTCAGCGAGTCCCTGGGGGTGTCGCGGCAGACCGCGTCCAAGGCGCTGCGCGTCCTGAAGGACCTGGAGCTGATCGAGCAGGCGGCGCTCGGTGAGGACAAGCGGGAGCACACGACGTCGCTGACTCCGAGGGGGCACGCCTTCCTGGCCAGTGCCGCGCGCAGCCGGCAGGAGAACTTCCGGGCTGCCGTGGAGGTGCTCTCGCCCGGCGAGCAGGCCATGTTCACCGAGATGTGCCAGAAGGTCGCCGACTCGATCGACACCCTGCTGCACTGAGCGCCGCCCTCCCCCCGATCCCCGGTGGACCGGCGCACGGCGGTGGCCGGGGGCGCCACGGGCGAAGGAGTACCCGCCCACCGTTCGGCGTGCTGTCCGCGTCCGGATGCGGACAGCGCCTCCCCCTGCCCGTCGTCACGAGGGCATGGCCGTCCGCTCGCCCTGCCGGACCGCGCGCTGCTGCCAGTGCGCGGCCACGGCCACGGCCTGCATCAGATTGAGCCGGGGGTCGCACAGGGTCCGGTACCGCGGGCCGCGCACCGGTGTGACTCCGGCGCCCGCGCATTCGCCGATGTCCAGGGGCGACGCCTCCACGTGCAGTCCGGCGCATCTGCCGCCGTGGTCGGAGACGATCGACAGGAACCAGCGGATCTCGTCCATGATGGCATCGAGGTGACGGACCTTCAGGCCGGTCCGGTCCTGGACGGTGTTGCCGTGCATCGGGTCGCACATCCACAGCACGGGATGGCCGGCCAGCCGCACCGCGCGCACCAGGGCGCCGAGCCGGTCGATCTGCGTCGCGCCGAAACGGGCGATGAGAGTGAGCCGGCCGGGGATGCGTTCCGGATCGAGGAGCGCGCACAGGCGCAGCACCTCGGTGACGGTGGTGCGCGGGCCCACCTTGCACGCCACCGGGTTCTCCAGGCGTGCCAGCAGCCGTACGTGCGCGCCGTCGGTCTGCCGGGTGCGTTCGCCGATCCACGGCCAGTGCGTGGAGGCGAGGTAGCGTCCGCCGTCGCCGGTCGGCCGCACCAACGGTGCCTCGTAGTCCAGGAGCAGGGCTTCGTGGCCGGTCCACACCCGGTCCAGCGGTGCGGCGCCGGCGCCCCGGCCGATGGCGTCGAGCGAGCGGAGGACCTCGCGCGCGGCCCGGTAGCCGCCGATCATCCGGCCGGGGTCGGCCCGCCGTGCCCGGTGGGTCGGCTCCGGCCCGTTGACCATGGGGCCCCGGTAGACCGGCACGCTGCCGCCGACGACGCATTCGTACATCTGCGACCTGGGCTTGGCGAACTGCCCCGCCAGCCGGCCGGCCCTCACGACCGGCCGGCCGGCGCCCACTCTCATGATGTCGCCGAGGATGTCCAGCATCTCGGCCTTGGGCGCGACATCGGCGACCGAGGACTCGGCGGGGTCCTCGGCGCAGTCGCCCGCCATCAGCACGCACAGCTCGCCCTCGGCCGCCCGTGCCAGCAGGCCGCCCAGTTGCCGCACGTCGTCCCACCGCACCAGCGGGTCGCTCCCGGCCAGAGTCGCCCGGACCGTCTTCACCTGTGCCGGGTCCGGCCAGTCGGGCTGTTGGGCCGCCGGAAGGCCCTGGATCGGAGCCGGATCGATGTCCCCCACGTCGGGGCCGGCCACTGACGTACCGTCGTTCACTGGTCATCTCCCGGGATGCCCCGGCTCTCGGGCCGGGGAGCAGCGGATTCTCGGATCGGGGCCGCGGTGCGGCCGGACGGCCGCGCGGGTGCGGCCGGCTGAGCTTCGTGCGCGCTGTTCGGGACTGCGGGACGGATGGCGGGGTGTTGTCCGCGGGGCACGTCGCGTCCCGGGCGTTCGCCGGGCGGCCCGGAACCGCGAGGCGGCAGGCCGGCGGAAGCGGCCCCGGGGACCCGGGCCCCCGGGGCGTGGACGGTGCCGAATCCGCCGGGGAGTCCGGCAGGCGGGCCCAATGGGCGGATCGGCGGCCGTCGGACGGCTCAGTCGAGCCCCCCTGTCTGACGGAAGTACTCGATCATCCGGGTCACGGCCGCGACGTCGATGGCCGGAAACTCCATGCCGAGGCGCCGCAGTGACCGCGCGGTCGCCTCGTTCGCGTATGTGTTCTCACCCAGTTCCAGCGCGCCTTCCTGGAACAGCGGGACGGCCGCGGCGAGCGCGTTCGTGGCGCCGGACGCCGCCGACCGTTCCAGGGCGGCGAACCACTCGTCGCCCGGAACCACCTTCAGCGGGTAGCCGGCTCTCCTGATCGCCTCGTGCACGACCTCGAAGTCCGCGCCCTCGGGGTGGAACAGGTGGTACGTGGGGTGGTCCTCCTGCCGGGAGAGCAGCACCAGCGCGCGGCTGACGAAGTCCACCGGCAGCAGGTCGGTGCGCAGTTGGTGGGCGGGCGGTGCCGAGCCCAGTTGCACGAAGCTCTTGATCTGCCGCCACAGGAAGTCGTCCGGCTGGCAGGCGCCGGTGGTGCTGTCCCCGGCGATCCGGCCCATCCGGTAGACGGTGACCGGGAGTCCGAGCCGCCGGGCCGCAAGGGCCTGCTGCTCGGCGACCCATTTGCTCTGGGTGTAGCCGATGCCGAGGTGTTCGGCGTCCCGGGGGACGCTGGTCTCGGAGATCACGCCCTGGTCCTCCGCGCGGGAGAACACCGCGATGGTGGAGGCGTAGTGCAGGGGTTTGGGCGTGCCGTCGGCGCAGAACGCGAGCACCTCGGCCATGCCGTCGACGTTCGTCGCCCGCACCGAAGCGTAGGGCGCCATGAAGTTGATGTGCGCGGCCGCGTGGTAGACCGCTTCGACCGTGCCGGACAGGGCCGCGTACGCCTGCGCGTCCAGGCCCATGTCCCGCCGGGCGAGGTCGCCGCAGACGGGCACCACCCGGGGGTCGTCGGCCGTGTGGTCGAGGCGGTAGCGGCGAGCCGTGTCCGCCAGTCGTCGCCGGGCCCGCTCGGGGTTCTCCGCCCTGACCAGGCAGTGCACCCGGGCCCGGGTGTGCGCCAGCAGGTCGCGCAGCAGGTAGGCGCCGAGAAAGCCGGTGGCGCCGGTCAGCAGTACGTCGCGGGCGCCCGCCGTGGTGCGTGGCCCGTACTCCCGGTCCGTGGCCCGTACGCCGCGGGTGGTCAGGCCGGCCGGCAGCCGTACGTCGGCGCGCAGGTCGGGGACCGTGGCCGCGGGGCGGGCCCCGCCCGTCGGGGCGGTGAGGGCGTCGACGCGGGCCGCCATGCCCGCGACGGTGGGGTTGTCGAGCAGGGCGCGCAGCGCGATGTCCACGGCGAAGTCCGCCCTCAACCGAGCCGCCAGCCGGACGGCCAGGATGGAGTGACCGCCCAGGGCGAAGAAGTCGTCGTGCGCGCCGATCGTCCCGGTCTTGAGGAGTTCGCGCCAATGGCAGGCGATCTCGCGTTCGGTCGGGGTGCTGAGCGGTGTGGTGTCCGTCGTCTCGGCGGTGCCGGGCCAAAAGAGCGCCGGCAGGGCCTTGCGGTCGATCTTTCCGCTGGGGGCGGTGGGGATCCGGTCGAGGAAGACGTAGTGCGAGGGCACCATGTAGTCGGGCAGCAACGGGCGCAGCAGGCGCCGCAGTTCGCCGCCGCCGATCCGCTCGCGCGCGGCGAGGAAGGCGACGAGCCGCTGGTCGCCGTCGTCGAACCGGACGGCGGCGACGGCCGACGCGTCCACCGGGTCGAGGCCGTTGAGTGCGGCTTCGACCTCGGACGGTTCGATGCGGTAGCCCCGGATCTTCAGCTGGGCGTCGGTCCGGCCCAGGTATTCGAAGTTCCCGTCGGTGTTGATCCGCACCAGGTCGCCCGTCCGGTACAGCAGCCCCTTGCGGCTCGGGACCACCGATGCGAGGGGATGGGCGAGAAAGCGCCGTGCGGTCTCCTCGGGAAGGTTGTTGTAGCCCGGTGAGATCAGGCCGCCGAGGTGCAGTTCGCCGGGGATGCCCGGGGGTACCAGGTGCCCGTTCGCGTCCAGGACCAGCATGCTGAAGCCGGGTACCGGCCGGCCGATGGCCGCCGTCTCCCCCCAGTGCGCCGGGTCGCCGTCGAGCCGGTGCACGGACACCACATGGCTCTCGGAGGGACCGTACATGTTCCACAGCCTCGCCCGGGGATGGGCGGCGAAGAACTCCCTGATCTGCGGGGAGACCACGAGTTGCTCACCGGTGGAGACGACTTCCTCCAGGGCGTCCAGCCGGGTTCCGGTGGCGATCGACACGGTGGCGAGCTGCTGGAGCGCGATATAGGGGAAGTAGGCGCGGGCGATGCGTTCGCGTGCCATGAACGCGCAGAGCTGGTTCAGGTCCTTCTGCAGCGCCTCCGGTATGAGGACGAGGGTGCCCCCGGCGCAGAGCGTGCCGAGTATCTCCTGGACGGACACGTCGAAGGAGAGGCTCATGTACTGGAGGGTGCGTGCCCCGGCCCCCACCGCGGTGACGGCCATCTGGTGCTCGACGAGGTTGGAGATCGTGGCGTCGTCGAGGACGACCCCCTTGGGGGCGCCGGTGGACCCGGAGGTGTAGATGACGTAGATCTCGTCGTCGGGCTCCTTGACCGGGCCCGGGTCGGTCGCGGGGAAGGAGGCGACGGTCTCGCGTTCTCGGTCCACGGCGAACAGTTCGTGGGTGTCGGGGAGTTGGTCGCACAGCGCCGTCTCGGTGATGACCAGTTCGGCCTCGGAGTCCCGCAGCGCGTACGCGATGCGGTCCGGCGGGTAGGACGGGTCGATCGGTACGTAGGCGGCGCCGGACTTGAGCGTCCCGAGCAGCGCGACGATCATGTCCGTCGACCGCCCGAGGAAGATGCCGACGCGGCTTCCGGCCGCGATGCCCCGGGACCTGAGGCAGTGCGCGAGCCGGTTGGCCCGCTCCTCCAGCTCCCGGTAGGTCAGCGAATCGCCGTCCCGGACGACCGCCTCGCCGTCGGGGGTCCGTTCCACCTGGCGGCGGAAGGAGTCCATGACGGGGCGTGGTCCGTCTCCCTCCCGGCGGCGCAAGGATTTCTCCACCGTCGCCTGCTCCTGCTCGGGGGGAAGCAGCCGGATGTCCGCGAGCCTCGCTCCGGGGGTGCGGACGAACTGGTCGAGGATGTGGAGGAAGCGCCGCCCCATCGCCTCGACCGTGGCACGTTCGAAGAGGCTCGTGTCGTACTCGAAGGTCCCGCTGAGCCCTCCGGAGCCGTTGCGGTCCTCCTCGACGATCAGGGAGAGGTCGTACTTGGCGCTGCGGCTTCCGTACAATTCCGTCTCCACGTCGAGACCGAGCCGCGCGAAGAGTTCCGGGTCGCTCTGCGGCATGACGAACATCGTCTGGAAGACGGGCGGGTGGACGGTGCTGCGTTCCGGTTGCACGCGTTCGGTGATCTTTCCCACCGGTGCGTGCTTGTACTGGAGGGAGTCGATGACCTCGTCCCTGACGGCCGCGTGGAGTTCGCCCAGCGTCATCCGGTCGTCGAGCACGTGGCGGAACACGATCATGTTGACGAGGTAGCCGATCACCCCCTGCGACTCGGCGGTGTCGCGCAACGACGCCGGGCTGCCGATGAGGATGTCCCGCTGGCGGGTGTACTTGTGCAGAAAGACCGCGTAGGCCGAGAGCAGCAGCATGAAGAGGGTCACGCCCTCGTCCGCCGTGCGCTTGCGCAGCGCGTCGGCCAGGGACGCGGACACGTGGAACCGTGCGACGTCGCCCTCCTGCGTCCGCGGTGTGGTGCGGGGCTTGTCCAGGGGAAGGTCCAGCAGGGGAAGCGGGGAGGCCAGCTTGGCCCCCCAGTACTCCAGCATCCGTTCGAGCGATTCCGGATCCAGCCGCTCCCGCTGCCGGCGGGAGAAGTCCTGGTACTGCACCGGCAGGGGGCGGTCGGGGACCTCGCGGCCGTCCCGCAGGTTCACGTAGTCGGTGAACCATTCGTCCAGGAGGATTCCGGCTGACGTCGCGTCGAAGACGATATGGTGCACGTTGCACAGGACGCGCGTCCGCCCGGCCCCGTCGGTCACGCACATCACCCTGAGCAGCGGCCCGGACGCCAGGTCGAAGGGCGGGTCCATGACGCCCCGGAGGATGCGCTCGTACTCCTCCTCGTCCGTGGCCTCCCGGACCCCGAACACGAACCGCGGCTCTGGCGAGATCTTCTGCACGAGCTCGCCGTCCGCCATGAGGAATGTGGTGCGCAGGGCCTCGTGCCGCGCCACGGTGTTACGAAGGCTCCGCTCCAGGAGGGACGGGTCGACGGCGAAGCCCGCCTCCAGCACGATCGGGGCGTTGTAGATCGACGGGTTCGGGGAGGACTGGTCGATGTACCAGAATCCCGCCTGCCCGAAGGAGGCCGGCGGTGGTCTCATCAGCGTTTCGCCGATCACCCTCGTCGCGGTGGTGGTCGACGAGCCGTTGCTCCGTCCACGCGATTCCTCGACCCACCGGGCGAGATCGGCGACGGTCCGGTGCTCGGCCAACGTCTCCGGTGCGATGTCGATTCCCAGGATGTTCCGGATGGCCGTCGCGAATTCGGCGAGGTGACCGTCGGGCGTCGTGAGGGGTGCCGTTGTGGAGTGGTTCCGAAGTCCGGTGACGCTCCCCCATGCCTGCACCAGGACCGATTCCAAAGGGCTCTGCATGCTCACCGCTTTCCGCACCATCGCGTGGCGCAGCAACACCAACTGGTTTCCCTATGGCAATCAGACTGGTTGGTGCGCCCTCGGGATGTCAAGAAAAACAAACCACGCCCGCGCTACGGGGACGGCACCGTCCGGCGGCTCGGTCCACGTCCCCGGGGCGGCTCCGCCCGCACCTTGGGGGCGGCTCCGTTCACACCTTCGGGGCGAGGCGGTGGGGCGGGGGCGGCTGGGCTATTCGACCGCTTCCCGGGACCGCCGCACCTCCTGCGCGAAGAGCAGCCATTCCTGGGAACACTGCTGGGCCACCTGTGCCACCACATCGCTGCAGTGCAGCGGAACCGATCCCGCGAGCCGCCGCCACATCTCGTCGTCGATGGTATGCGCGCTCAGCAACTGCAGCAGGGAGCGGCCCAGTTCGGACTGACGGAGCGCAGGGTCCTTGCGCAGGCTGACCAGTGCGGACAGCTTGTCGGTGCTGCGACCGGGCGTTCCCCGGTCCCCCCGCCGCGAATCCGCCGCGGCGGCCCCTTCCGCGCCCCTCCCGGCCCGCACCGCGATCGTCCGCGTCCCCGCTTCCGGTGCCGGTGGTCCGTTCCGCAGCCTCTGCGGAACGGGGTCACGCCCTTCTCGTATCCGGTCCCGTACGTCCTTGGCCGTGGAGAGGGCGATGCCGGCCTGCGCGGCGATGTCGCGCAGCGAGGCATGGGGCCGCTCGGCGATGACCCGCACGGCGGCCTCGCGGCCGGCGGCCGCGTCGAGCGGACGCACCCGACCGTCCGCCCCCGTTCGGGCGTTCGACTGATCACTCTGCCCGGTCGAACGGCGCCGCAGCGCGGCGACGGTTCCCGGCGCGACTCCGGTCACCCCCGCGATCCTGCGGTCCGACCAGTGGGGGTGGCTCTCGACGATGCGGGCGGCCGCGGCCGTACGGTCGTCCCCCGAAAGCGGCAGCCCGTGCCGGGAGTTCAGCCGCACGGCCAGGACGAAGACGTCCCTGTCCGTGCCCTCGACGAACCGGGCCGCTATCCTCCCCTGCCCCCTCAGCACCGCGGCGCGCAACCGGTGGACGCCGTCGACGACGCGCATCGTGGGCCGGTGCACCACGATCGGCGGCAGCGCCGCCCCCGATTCGGCCAGCGCCCGGGCGTGCCCGATGTCCTCACCTGCCACCCTGGGCGAGTGGCCGAGCACCAGGTCCTCCACGGACACCAACTCGACCCCAGAGCCTTCGGTCTCACCCGTCTGCAAAGGGCGCGCCGCTCTACCGGCCAGCACATCGGACATGGGAGGAGCGCCTCTCTGCGTTCGACGGACACGAGGGGACACGGTCCGGGGCGCCGCCGCCCCTGTCGTTCCCGGCGTCCGCGAGCCATGTGTGTGCCGACCGGCGGACAAAACGCGGCAACACGACTGCTGACACGCATGGTTGACGATGGGGTCGCCGCCCCACAAGTGCACTCGGCCGACTTTCGGCCACTCTCCGGCCCGCGCCGGGCGCGAGAACGCGCCACCCCCGGACCCGCCCCGCGGTGCGCTCCGCCGCACGAGCGTGCTGGCCACGGGCACACACCGGCGTTCCCCGCCCTCGTATCGCGCCGGGGCCCCCCTTCGGCCATCCGGAGACCGGGACATCGCATCACCCCGCACCGCCACGCGCGCCCGGTACGCACGGGACGGCCCGTACCGTCCGGGCCGCCGACCCGCCGGGACGCGCGCCCTCCCACCTGCGCCGCCACGTCGACGTCGACGCTGCCGCACCGCCCGGTCCGGCGCGCGGCAATCGTCGGGCCGTGCGGTGGGGAGGGTGCGTCCGGTGGTGCGCGGGGCCGGGTCCGCCGGCCGGTGGCCGGTGTGGCGGAGAAGAGCTCTCCGCGCACCTCGGCGTGGTGCGCGCCCCGCGCTCCCCGCCGGACCCGTCGCCTTGACCCGCTGACGCCGGTCGGGCGGGCCGGTGCCCGAATGGTCCCCCGGAATGACCGAGGGCCGGTTTCGGATTGCTCCGAAACCGGCCCTGATCTACGACTGTCTCCAGTCGGGACGACAGGATTTGAACCTGCGACCCCTTGACCCCCAGTCAAGTGCGCTACCAAGCTGCGCCACGTCCCGATGCCCGTCTGACCTGGGGTTTCCCCCTGGCTGAACGCGCATGAGAACAATACCGCACTCGGGCGGGTGGTCACGAACGCCTTTGCCGCTTGACCTCGACCACGCTTGATGTTCAACGCTTGTTCCATGACGAACACCACCGCCGCACCGGCGCGCGACCACCGTGACATGTACCGACTGATGAGCCTGATGACGGGGGCCGAGAAGCACGGCCCCGCGGCGACCTCAACCCTCGACGCCCTGTGGGTGCTGTACGACCGGGTACTGCGGGTGACGCCGGACACCGTCGACGCGCCCGACCGCGACCGGTTCCTGCTCTCCAAGGGGCACGGGCCGATGGCGTACTACGCGGTGCTGGCCGCGCACGGGTTCTTCGGCGAGGAGCTGCTGGCGGGGTTCGGGTCGTACGGATCGCCGCTCGGGCACCATCCGGACCGGATGCTGGTGCCGGGGGCCGAGATCGGCAGCGGGTCGCTGGGGCACGGGTTGCCGCTGGCCGTGGGGAGTGTGCTCGGGCTGCGGGCGCAGGGGCTCACCGACCCCAGGGTGTGGGTGCTGATCGGCGATGCCGAGCTGGACGAGGGCAGCAATCACGAGGCGCTCGCCTACGCGGGCCCGGCCGGGCTGGAGCAGCTGCACACCGTGGTGATCGACAACGCTTCGGCCTCGTACGCCCGGCCGGCCGGGATCGCGGCCCGGTTCGAGGCTGCGGGCTGGTCGGTCGCCTCCGTCGACGGGCGGGACCACGAGGCGCTGTACGCGGCATTCACCGCACCGCACCCCGGGCGGCCACGGGCCGTGGTCGCGCACGTCGACCCCAAGCCCTGAACACACGGGCGAAAGACCGAGGGCACCGGTACACAACACGAGAGGGACACTTCAGATGGACACGATGCGTGACCGCTTCATCGCCACCACGTCGCAGCTGCTGGACGAGGACCCGCGCCTCGCCCTGGTCCTGGCCGAGATCAGCCGGGACGGCTTCGGCCCCGCCGCGCGGGCCCATCCGGACCGGGTCGTCAATGTGGGAATCAGGGAGCAGCTGCTGATCGGCGCGGGTGCCGGGATGGCGCTCACCGGACTGCGGCCGATCGTGCACACCTTCGCCAGTTTTCTGGTGGAGCGGCCGTTCGAGCAGGTGAAGCTGGACTTCGGCCACCAGGGAGTGGGCGGCGTGCTGGTGAGCGCCGGAGGCTCGTACGACTGGCCTGCCGGTGGGTTCACCCACATGTCGCCGGGCGATGTCGCGCTGCTGGACACACTCGACGGCTGGACGGTCCATGTGCCGGGCCACCCGGACGAGGCCGAGGAACTGCTGCGGCAGGCCGCGGCCGGGGACGACCGGGTGTACGTACGGCTGTCGGTGCAGTCCAACGAGAAGGCGCGGCCGGTCGGCGCGGGGGCCGGGTTCACCGCGGTGCGGGAGGGGACGGGCGGGGTGGTGATCGCGGTCGGGCCGATGCTCGACAATGTGCTCGCCGCGACCGAGGGGCTCGATGTGACAGTGCTGTACGCGACGACGGTGCGGCCGTTCGACGCGGCCGGGCTGCGGCGGGCGGTGGGTGATCACGGGGCCGCCGATGTGGTGATCGTCGAGCCGTATCTGGCCGGCACCTCGGCCGCTGCCGCCAATGACGCGCTCGCCGAGCTGCCGCACCGCGTGCTGGGGCTGGGGGTGGGGCGGGCCGAGCTGCGCAAGTACGGGGAGATGGACGAGCACCTCGCCGCACACGGGCTGGACGCGCGGGGGCTGCGGGAACGGATCGGCGGATTCCTCCGCCACTGATCCGAACGGAGCGGGGCGGCGGGGCAGGGTGGTGCGGGAGGCCGGCGAGGTGGTGGCGCGGGAGAGCACGGCGACGCCGCCGGTGGTGGTGTGACCGGCGGCGTCGCTGCGTTGCGCAGTGCTGTGCTGTGCTGTGCTGTGCTGTGCTGTCGTGCGGGTTCGTTGTGCTGTGCCGCAGCGCGGGTGCGTTCTGTTGTGTTGCGTTGAGCATGCGTTGTGCTGTGCCGCTCGTCGGCGGGCGGATCGGGGTGGTCCGGCGGCGCGGAGCAGCCGTTACGGGTGGACCAGCACCTGGGACAGCGCCACGCGGCCGGTGCCGGATGTCACGATCCGCACCGTACGGGTGCGGCTGTCCAGGTCCAGGACCGTCGGGCGCAGTGCCTTCCCGCTGACGTGGATCGTTCCGTCGTCCGTGACCACGTCGAAGTCGGCGGTCGTGGAGGAGGAGTTGTTCCAGATCTCGATCTGGCGGATCCGCCGCTCGGTGCCCAGGTCGACCTGCCACCAGGCGCCCGCCCCGGACAGGGTGCGGGTGTCCGTGTTGGTGTCGCCGTCCAGGGCGAGTGCCGCGTCCGCCGTGCCCTCGGTGGAGGACTGGGTGGCGGTGCCGGTGCGGGCCAGGTCGGTGCGCAGCTGCTCGACGGGGCCGCCGTGGGCGCCCGCCCGGCCCGCGACGGCGAGCGCCTCGGCCGGCAGCCGGTCCAGGCCGGTGAGGTTGTCCGTCATGACCGAGCCCTTGCCGCCGAGTGCCGGCGCCGCGGTGTCGGTCCAGTTGCCCCGGGCGGTGTTCTCGATGCCGTAGTCCGCCCAGTTGGAGACCCACTTGTACCCGATCCGGGTGATGACGTTGCGTTCGACGCGGATGTGCGAGGACTGCTCGTCGAGGTAGATGCCGTTGCCGTCGCGCTCGGTGTTGCCGAACGCGGAGCGGTTGATGTAGTTGCCGGAGAGGACCGTGCCGGGCTGGGCGCCCTGGGTGTAGATGGCCCCGCCGTCGTGCTGCTCCCGGGCGACCTCCATGACGTCGGTGATCCGGTTGTCGGTCACTTTGTTGTCGCGCAGGACGGACTTCTGCGACTCGGGCTGGTTCCAGCCCCAGCCGACCGAGATCCCGGAGTACGGGAGGTGGTCCAGGCTGTTGTGGTCGATGGTCAGCCCGGCCTCGTACCCGGCCCAGATGCCCACCGAGTCGGTGTACTCGACGCCGGAGCGGGTGATGGTGTTGTACGCGACGGTGTTCCGCTCCCCCGCGAGCGCCGCCGACGGCATCGGCTCGGTGTCACCCACGTAGACGGCACCCGAGGACAGGTCGATGAAGGACGAGCGGGTGACGGAGCTGTCCTTGGTGCCCGCTTCGAGGATCGCGCCCGCTCCGCCGAGCCGGCTGAACCGGCCGTTCTCGATGCTGATGTGCTGTCCGCCGCGGACGGTCACGGCCGCGGCGGGCTTGGTGTAGAAGCGGCCGGCGTGGTCGACGGGGCCGGTGGCTCCGGTCAGGGTGAGACCGGCCTGCATGCCCGCGTAGCCCTCGTCGGTGCCCGGCTGACGGTACGCCGCGTAGGCGAAGCCGATCCCGCTGACGGTGACGTCATGGGCGCCGTCGACGACGAGCAGTTGTTCGGTGTGCGGGGTGACGGCCTGTGCGCGGCGCATGTTCTCGCCCTTGCGCGGCAGGTAGGTGACGGTGCGGTCCTTCGAGTTCCAGACGAACTCGCCCGGTCGGTCCAGGAGTTCGGGGGCGTTCTCGAAGAAGGCGACGCCGCTGTAGCGGGTGGAGTCGACCGTGGTGGAGTCCCAGGCCGGGCCGGTGCGATCGGTGCCGCTCGCCGAGTTGGTCCAGCAGGGCTGGGCGAAGGTCATGACATCGCCGTTCACGGCCGCGATCCGGCAGTGGTAGTTGCGCCAGCGGACCCGGATGACGGCTTCGGCGTCGGTGGGGCGCTGCCAGTCGGCGATGCCCGTGGCGACCGCGCCGGTCATGCCGGTCTTCGTGGCGTCGCAGGTGCTCGCCGCGCAGGCCTCGCCGCGGGCCGGGGTGGCGCGCCTGCCGTCGACGAAGAGCTGGCGGGGGGTGACGCCGGCCGGGACTCCGGCGGTCCAGGTGCCGTCGGCGTTCTGCCGCCAGCCGGTGATGTCCCGTCCGCCGGAGAGGACGGGGCGGGCGCCGGGGGCCGCGCTCCAGGTGACGGTGCGGCCGTCCTTCCCCGAGTCGGCGGCGCCGAGCCTGAGCGGCTCGTCGAGCTTGTACATGCCGTTCTTGAGCAGGACCCGGACGTCGCGCCCGGTCTCCGCGCGGGCCCGGTCGCGGGCGCCCTCGGGGGTGCAGGGGCGGGCGACCGTACAGGAACTGCCGTGTCCGTCCGGAGCCGCGTACAGGGTGCGGGTGCCCGGTGCGGCCTGGGCGGTGGGAGCGGCGAGAAGTGCGGCCAGGAAGGCGGCGGTGGCGGCAGCGGCGGTTCCTCGTACGGTGTTCAGGGGGCGGCGGTTCACGCGGAGGCCTTCCAGTCGGGGCGGCCGGGCATGGGCGGGTTCACGGCTCCGAAGAGCCAGTCGCGCAGGAACGGGTCGAGGGAGGAGTCGCGGGTGACACCGACGGTGTGCCGGATGAACGCCTCGCTGGTGTAGGTGGAGTCCTTGAAGCGCTTCACCCACTCGCGCATGACCTTGTCGAACGTCCGCCGGCCGATCCGGAGGCGGAGGGCGTACAGGACCAGGGCGCCGCCGTCGTAGATGTTGGTGCCGCCGAGCGCCTTGGGCAGTCCGGGCGGGCCGTCGGCGGCGCGGACCGCGTCGAGCTTCTCGTACGTCGCCTTCATCTTGTCCTCGAAGACCGCCCAGCCGCGTTCCTCGCCGTACAGGCCGGCGTAGTACACGGCGGGGCCCTCGTTGAGCCAGGCCTGCTGCCAGTCGTCGGGGGTGACCGAGTCGCCGAACCACTGGTGGACCAGTTCGTGGACCATGGTGGTCTCGTACCCCGGGCGGCCGTCGGCGTTGGGCTTGAACCAGTTGGTGGAGAACAGGGAGAGGGTCTGGTTCTCCAGGGCGTCGGTGTAGCCGTCGTAGATGTGGACGCCGTAGACGGAGAACGGGTAGCGGCCGAACTTCGCCTCCAGCCAGGCCAGATGGTCCGCGGTCCGGGCGACGATCGGACCGTACTTGTCCTCCTGGCCCTGCGGGACGATGTGGCGCAGAGGCAGTCCGCGGTGGCTGGTGCCGTACAGGTAGGTGCCCTTGACGACGGCGATGCCGATGAGTTCGGTCGCCATGCGCTCGCGGAGGGCGAAGTGCCAGACGGTGGAGCCGTCGGCGCGCGGGGTCTTGTGGAGGAGTTCACCGTTGGCGGCGGCGACATAGCCCTGCGGGGCGCTGATGTGGAAGGTCCACGTCGCCTTGTCGGACGGGGTGTCGTTGCAGGGCAGGAAGGTGTCGGCGCGGGAGGACTGGGCGGCCGAGGCGAAGCCGCCGTCGGTGCCGAACTTCCAGCCGGTCAGGCCGAGTCGGGGTGCCTTGCCGTTGCCCCGGTAGCGGACTTCGGTGGTGAACGCCTGTCCGTCGTGGAGCGGTCGGGCGGGGGTGACGGTGAGTTCCTGGCCGCTCTTGCCCGGCGAGAGCACCCAGGTCGCGGGGCGGCCGGCGACGGTGACGGAGTCGATGGTGTGTCCGTCGGTGTCCAGGTTGAACGCGGAGAGGTCCTGGGTGGCCCTGGCGTTGATCCGCACCACGGCGGTGAAGTCGTAGGTGACCGGGGTGAAGTCGAAGGTCAGGTCGTAGTGGACGACCTGGTAGCCGCCGTTGCCGAGGGTCGGGAACAGCGGGTCGCCGACACCGTCCGAGCCGGGCTTCGGGTCGAAGCCGTGCGACCGGGCGGAGGCGGGCGAGCCGAGGGACGGTACGGCGACGGCCGCGGCCACCGCCGCGCCGCCGAGCTTCAGGGCCGAGCGTCGGGTCGTCACTTCTTCCCCTTCTGGAAGGCTTCCTCGAACTCTCCGCGGGCCTGCTCGCCGCCCTTGGCCAGGTAGTCCTTGACGAGCTGGTCGTAGGCGGACATGGGCTTGCGGCCCGCGATGATGTCCTTGAGCGCGTCCTGCTTGAACGTGTAGAGGCTGCCGGAGCCCTTCGAGTCCCAGGTGGGCGAGGAGTACTGCAGGGTCGGGTCCTGCTCCATGATCGGAATCATCTTGGTGAAGGCGTCGTGGACGTGGCGGACGCCCTGTTCCGAGTCGGCGCTGAAGATGGCGGGGACGGCGGAGGCCATGAACTTCCACGGCACGGTGACGTCCTGGGTGCCCTGCTTGGTGAGGGCCGGGTTGCCCTTGGCGTCGCGGGTGAAGTCCGTGCCCTCGACCCCGTAGTTGATGAGCGTGTACTCCTGGCTGCCGAACGGGGAGGCGGCGAAGTCGGCGAGGGCCAGGACCTCCTTGACCCGGTCTCCGGACGCCTTCTTGACGTGGGTGTTCTCCAGTTTGACGTTGTCCATCCAGGCGATGGCGTCCTTGCCGAACGGGACGAAGGGGCGCGGGTCGTACTTCTTGTCGATGGCCTGCATGGAGGCGATGTAGCCGACGCCGGGTGCCAGGTAGGTGGGCATGCCGTCGTAGACGTAGGCGCCCTTGCCGTTCTTGAACATGTCCGTGTACTGGGCCTTCTGCGCCCCGGACATCTGGAGGGTGCCCGGGTAGAAGCAACCCGCCTTGTACAGCAGCCGGGCGGTCTCCACCGCCTTGCGGAACTCCGGCGTCTCCAGGTCGGTGGTGAACTTTCCGGTCTTGGCGTCGAGCCGCCAGTAGTAGGGCGCCCCCGCGGACATCGCGAGCATGGTGGTGGCGCCCGCGATGATGGCGTACTGGTCCTTCTTGGGCCGGGTGAGCTCCTTGCAGACCTCGACGAACCTGTCGAGGTCGGAGATCTGGGCGAGGTCGGTGACGCCGACCTCTTCGAACAGGTCGTGGCGGTAGACGCCTGCGCCGCCGGTTCCGGTGCGGGCGATCGGGATGCCGTACAGCTTCCCGCCGAAGATGGCGGCCTGCCAGGCGCCCTTGGGGATCGCGGCCAGGTTGGGATAGTCCTTGATCCTGTCCCCGGCCAGGTGCGGGGTCAGATCGGCGCACTTGGCCTGGAGGAAGGCCGCCTTGTTGTCGACGCCGCCCACCTCCGGATACATGAAGAGATCGGGCAGGCTGTCGCTCGCGACCATCGTGGAGAACTTGGTGCCGTAGTCGTCGGCGGGCACGGCGGTGATGTTCACCTGGCCGCCGAGGAGCTTCTCGATCTCCTGCCAGGCGGCGTTCTTGCCGCGGGCGGGCGGCGGCGGGGAGAAGGTCTCCATCGTCGCGCTGATCGGCTTCGCCCCCTTGAGCGGGGTGCCTTTCGTGGCGCGCAGCGGCTTGGCCGGGTAGCTGAAGAAGCCCTGCGGAACGCCGGCCGCGGTGCCTGCCAGATCGGGGTTGAGGCCGATGTTGCGGACCGCGGTCTCCGGGAGCAGCGAGGCGCTCTTGGCCTCCGCCTTCGCGGTCGTGCCGCCGTCGCCGCAGGCGGCGAGCAGCGGGGCGGCGGCCAGTCCCAGACCGACGCCCGCACCCATGCGGAAGAGTGCTCGGCGATTGATGGGGGTGGAGCTCGACACCTGAATCTCCTTGGGAGAGGGGAAGGAAGGAGTGGGGGGCGGTGTGGCGGTGGCCGCGCTCAGCCCTTGACGGCGCCTGTGAGCACGCCCTTGGTGAAGTAGCGCTGGAGGAACGGGTAGACGCAGAGGATCGGTACGACGGCGATCACCAGGACCGCCATCTGCACGGCCTGCTGCGGGGCGAGCACCTCGCCCGCCGAGGCGGCGTTCAGGCTCTGGCCCTGGAGCACGTAGGTGCGCAGCACCATCGGCAACGGCCACTTGTCGGAGTCGTTGAGGTACAGCAGCGAGTTGAAGAAGGCGTTCCAGTACGTCACCGCGTAGAAGAGGCTGATGACGGCGAGGACGGCCTTGGACAGCGGCAGCACGATCCGTACCAGGATGCGGAAGTCGCCGGCTCCGTCGACCTTCGCGGCGTCGTACAGCTCGTCCGGCAGGTTCATGAAGAAGGACCGCAGGACGACCAGGTTGAACGCGCTGACCAGGGTGGGCATGACGAGCGCCGCGTAGGTGTCGTACAGGCCCAGGCCCTTGACCAGCAGGAAGTTCGGGATGATGCCCGCGTTGAAGAGCATCGTGAACAGGGCCGTCATCAGGATGAAGCGGGAGCCGGTGACGTCTCGGCGGGAGAGACCGTACGCCATGCCCACGGTGACCAGGAGGCTGGCGAGGGTGCCGAGGACCGTGATGCCGACGGAGACGATCAGCGCGCGGGTGACGACCCCGCCGGTGAAGATGGTGCGGTAGGCGTCCAGGGTGGGGTGGTCGGGCCACAGGACGAGGCCGGAGCTCTTGATGATGTCGGTCTGCGAGGCGAAGCTCGTACCGATGACGCCGACCAGCGGATAGGCGACGGCGAGGACGACCACGACGACAGCTATCGCCTTGGCGGTCTGTCCGATGCGGGTGGGCCGTTCCATCCACGGGGGCCGGCCGTCCGACTTTCGTACGGGAGCGGGCGGGGGCGCCGGTGCGGTGGATTCCGTAGTGGCGCGCGTCTTCTCAGCGGTCAGCACCGCGGTACACCCCTTCGTGGCCGAGTCGGTGGGCGAACTTGTTCGCGCCCAGGACGAGTGCGGTGCCGATGACCGCCTTGACGAGTCCGACGGCGGCGGCGACGCCCCAGTCGTTGTCCTTGATGCCGTGGTAGTAGACGTAGGTGTCGAGGACCTCACCGGCGTCCGGACCGACCGCGTCGCGCTGGAGCAGGATCTGCTCGAAGCCGACGGAGAGGATCTGTCCGAGGTTGAGGATCAGCAGCAGGATGAGCACGGGGGCGATGCCCGGCAGGGTCACGTGCCACAGGCGGCGTCGTGGTCCGGCGCCGTCGATGGCGGCGGCCTCGTACTGCTGCTTGTCGATGTTCAGCAGCGCGGCGAGGATGATGATCGTGCCCCAGCCGGCGTCCTTCCAGGCCACCTGGAGGGTGAGCAGCCAGGGGAAGGCGTCGGGGTCGCTCATCATGTCGTAGCGCGGCAGCCCCATTCCCCCGAGGACGTCGGGCAGGAGCCCGGCACCGCCCAGGATCTGCTGGAAGATCGAGACGATGATGACCCAGCCGATGAAGTGCGGCAGATAGACGACGCTCTGTACGAACCGCCTGATCCGGTCGCTGGCGATGCTGTTGAGCAGCAGGGCCAGGGCGATCGGGATCGGGAAGAAGAACACCAGCTGGACGAGGGCGATCTCCAGGGTGTTGAACGTCGCGGACCAGAAGGCCGGCTCACCGAACGCCGCGGAGAAGTTGGCGAACCCCACCCAGACGCTGTGCATGTAGCCGAGGTACGGCTGGTAGTCCTGGAACGCCACGACGTAGCCGAGCAGCGGTACGTAGTGGAATACGACGAAGTACAGCAGTCCGGGCAGGGTGAGCAGCAACATCACCCGGTCCCGCTTGATCCGCTGCCAGAGGCTCAGCCGGTGCTGTGCGTCGACGGCCCCGGCGGCGGGCGGGGAGGGTGTTTCAGCCTTCTGCCGCCGCTTCTCCCGCGGCAACGGGGGTGCTGTTTCAGCCATGGTGCGTCCTGTTCGGCTGGGTGGCGCGTGGTGGGCCTTCTGGGGCCGCAAGTTAGTAAGCGGTTAACCCAAGCGTCAAGAGATCCGGGCAAAAGTCGTTGAGTCGCGATGTCCCGGCGGCTGAATCCAGCACCTCGAAACCATAAATAAGGTATGGAAATGGACAGTTGAAGCGGATGAGAGCTTGACGGTCGACCATCACGCTCCCTAGCGTGCCGGTCATCCCATAGAACGCGATTACTGTCCGGAGGCAGGGTGCGAACCACCGAAGAGGCGCCGGCACATTCCGGTAGCGATGCCGCGACACCGTCCCCGCGACGGCCGCGCACGCTCCTGGTCATGAGCCCCGGGCTGCTCGACGACGTCTTTCCGCCGCCGGTCCGGGCCCGCCTGGAAGAGACCGCCGACCTGCGGAACCCGTCCGTGATCAGCGAGTTCGACTCCCCCGAGGCCTCGGCGGCACTGAGCTCCGCGGAGGTGCTGCTCACCGGCTGGGGCTGCCCGCCCGTCGATGCCGAACTGCTGGACCGGGCGCCCGCGCTGCGTGCCGTGATCCATGCGGCCGGCACGGTGAAAACGTTTCTGTCCCCGGTTGCGTTCGATCGCGGGATCGTCGTCTCGTCGGCCGCCGCCGCCAACGCGGTGCCGGTCGCCGAGTTCACCCTGGCGGCGATCATCATGGGTGCCAAGCGGGTGTTCCCGCTGGCCGGGCTCTTCCGCACCCGGCGCACCCACCGCACCGGCGCCGACCTCGACCGGCAGCACTGGCTCGGCACGCACGGGCTGACCATCGGTGTGGTCGGGGCCTCCCGGATCGGCCGCCGGGTCATCGAACTGCTCCGGGTGCTCGACGCCGAGGTGCTGCTCCACGACCCCTACGTCGGCGCGGCCGAGGCAGAGCTGCTCGGCGTCACCCCGACCGACCTGGACACCCTGGTGGCGACCAGCGACGTGGTGACCGTGCACGCCCCGGACACCGCGGAGACCCGCGGGATGATCGACGCCCGGCGGATCGGCCTGATGCGGCCCGGCACTCTGCTCGTCAACACCGCGCGCGGCCGGCTGGTGGACACCGACGCGCTGACCGGGCACCTGGTCAGCGGGCGGCTGGACGCGGTCCTCGATGTGACGTCGCCCGAACCGCTGCCGGACGGCCACCCCCTGTGGGACCTGCCCAACGTCTTCCTCACCCCGCATCTGGCGGGCGCCCAGGGCAACGAGGTGGGGCGGCTGGGGGCGCTCGCGGTGGACGAGCTGGTCCGGTACGCGCACGGCACACCGTTCGACCACCCGGTGCACCGGGACGACCTGGGGAGGATCGCGTGAGTGCCGCCGCCCGTGCCGGCACGAGGTCCACGGCCTGCGCTTTCGGCCGACGCGGCGGGCGTACGTGATGGGTGGCGCGACGGAGCGGCGCCCGCCCGGAGGGGCACTAGGCTCGGCGTCACACAACAGCCACCAGGGGGTGAGCCGGATGCGCCGGCAGAGCACAGCCGCGGACGGACAACGGCGGGCGACGGTCACCGACGTCGCACGGCGCGCAGGCGTCTCGACGGCCACGGTCTCCCGCGTACTGAACCGCAACTACCCGGTCGCCGAGGCGACCCGGGAGCGGGTCGAGTCCGCGATGCGCGAGCTGGGCTATGTCGTCAACGCGCACGCCCGTGCCCTGGCCGGCGTCTCCAACCGCACCGTCGGGATCATCGTCAACGAGGTCATCGACCCGTTCTACGCCTACATCGCGCGCGGTGTGGAGCGGGAGGCGGCGCTCGGCGGACGACTCTGCCTGGTCTGCTGCACCCAGGGCGACCCGCAGCGGGAGCTGGCCTTCATCGACCTGATGCACGAGCGCCGGGCGGACGCGGTGGTGGTGGTCGGCGGCTCCATCGCGGACCGGGGCTACACCACCGAACTGGCCCGCCGGGCACGCGAGCTGGACGCGGGCGGATCGAAGCTGGTGCTGTGCGGCAGGCCGCCGCTGGGCGAGCAGGCCCCGACCGTCGCGGTCGAGTACGACAACGAGGGCGGCGCCTTCGCCATCACCGACCATCTGCTGATGCAGGGCCACGAACGGATCCTCTACCTCGGCGGCCCGCCCAAGCTCTCCACCACCCGCGACCGGCTGGCCGGACACCAGCGGGCGCTGCTGCTGCGCGGCATCGACCCGGACCCCGACCTGGTCCGCCCCGGCGCCTTCAGCCGCAACTTCGGCTACCGGAAGATGGCCGAAGTACTTCGGGACGGGACCGACTTCACCGCTGTCTTCGCCGCCAACGACATGGTGGCGGCGGGCGCCGCGCAGGCGCTGGAGGAGGCCGGGATCCAGGTGCCGAAGGACGTGTCCCTGGTGGGGTACGACGACATCCCGGTGGCCCAGGAGCTGCGGCCGCGGCTGACCACCGTCCATGTCCCGCTGGAGGAGATGGGGCGCCAGGCCGTACGGCTGGCCGTGAGCGGCGGGGACGAGGACGACTGGCGCGAACCCACCACGGGGGCGCTGCGGCTCGGAACCCACATCGTGGTACGCGATTCCGTTGCGCCGAGGGCCGGACGCTCCACCCGGAAGTGACCGGTTACTTCCCACCTGTCCACAGTCGACCATAGTAAATCGCAGTAACTTCGCACCCCCTCTTGCCTCTGAATAGCAACCGCTTACATGCTGGCGCCGAGCAGCACCGTTCCGCACGCTTCCGCCCCTCACTCGTTTTCGCAGGGAGAGTTCCGCATGCGCATGCCCACAGACTCCGCCGGCTCCTCCACCGCCCCCTCCGCCGCCCCCGCCACCGTCGGCCGGCGCTCCGTTCTCGCCGCGGCCGCCGGGGCCGGGGCGGCGATCGCGCTCGGCGCCGCCTCCGGAACTGCCCGGGCCGCCACCTCCGCAACCGCCCAGGCGCGCCCGGCAGGCCCCCCGGTCAGGCTGACCGTGACCGCCCGGCCCGCCGCCGAGGCCGAACGGCTGCGGCTCGGACAGGCCCTGCGGGGTTCGGAGTTCCAGCCCACCGGCCTGTACGTCCCAGCCGGCGTCCCCCTCTCGCTCACCGTCCAGCCGCACGACGGTCTGCTGCCCACGCTCTGGATCGGCGCCTGGGACTACTACGGTGAGATCACCGAGCCCCGCAGCCATCCGCTGACCGCCGGGGCGAACACGGTCACCGATCCGCACGGCGGCCCGGTCTACCTCACCCTGACCGGGCGCGGCGAGCGGGCCGGTGTGGTGGTCCGCTCCGGCGCCGTCCCGATGCCGGTCTTCACCCTGGGGCGCACCTCGGAGGCCGACTACCAGCGGCAGCTGGACACACTCACCGCATCGCCGTACGTCGAACTGCACGCGCCGCACACGATCATGACGCTCACTCGCGAGGGCGCGCTGCTGTACCGCGACGAGGACCACGCCGCGCTGCTCGCCCTGGTCGAGACGATCATCGACTCGCACGCCCGGATCAGCGGCCTGGACGGCTCGAAGCCGGTGCACCGGCGCAAGGCCGGGCCGTACCACTTCACCGAGGTCAGCAAGGTGCCCACCGGGGTCGGCGCCTACGCCACACACGGCTACAACGGCTTCCCGCGCGCCTATCTCGACCGGGCCACCACCGTGGAGGGACTGCGCACCCGGGGCTGGGGGCTGTACCACGAACTCGGCCATCTCCACCAGCAGATGGCGTACAAGCCAGGCGGCCTGACCGAGGTCACGGTCAACATCTACTCGCTGGCCGCGCAGCGCACCCTGAAGCAGCCGTCCAACCTCCTCACCGTCGACCCGAAGACGGGTCTCACCTACTTCCAGTCGGCGCGGCAGAAGTTCGGCACGGCCGGTCTGACGTACGAGAAGTCCTTCGGCGCGTACGAGAAGCTCGTCCCGTTGCGTCAGCTGGAGCTGGCGTTCGGCGACGACTTCTGGCCCCGGATGCACAAGCTGGTCCGCGAGGAGAACCCGCAGTCCGACTACACCGAGAACGACAAGCGCTACCGGGCCCTCGCGACCTGCTCCAGCCGGGTGGCGGGCTACGACCTCACCGACTTCTTCGTGAACACCTGGGCCTTCCCGATCGACGCCACGGGCCGTGCCGAGCTGGCCGCGCTGAACCTTCCGAAGCCGCCCGTCGACCCGTCCACACTGGCCGACTGACCGCAGCGGAAAGGGAGTTCACCGTGAACCTCAGCAGACGCACCCTGCTCGCGGCGACCGGCGCCACCGCCGTGACGGCCGCGACAGCCGTGCCCGCCGTCATGACAACGGCCGGCACGGCGCAGGCCGCACCCCTCGCGGACGCATCCGCCGGAACCGGTGCCGGTGCCGGTGCCGCGCCCGCCGCCGGCTTCGACACACTGCTCCGGCGCGCCGAATCGCTGCTCACCGGTGGTGGATTCGACCCGGCCGACCCCGACTTCACCGACGCGGTCGCGGCCCTGGACACCACGGCCGGAGACCTGTGGAACACCCTCGACCGCGGCGCCGGCCGCACCGCGCTCTGGCCGGACCTCGCCCCGCTCACCGACCCGGGCAACTTCGGCCAGAGCTACACCCGGCTGCGCACCCTCGCGACCGCCTGGGCCACCGAGGGCACCTCTCTCGCCGGGAACGCGCAGGTGGCGGACGCCCTCGTCGCCGCGCTGCGCTTCACCCACGACACCGCGTACAACCCGGCCAGGCGCGAGACAGGAAACTGGTGGTTCTGGGAGATCGGTGCCCCGCGTGCGCTGATGGACTGCTCCGTCGTCCTGCGCGACCGGCTTCCCGCGGCCGACCTGGCGGACTATCTCGCGGTCGTCGACCGCTTCTGCCCGGACGCGGACCGCCGCACCAACTCCCCCACGCTCCCCGAGACCGGGGCGAACCGCACCGACAAGGCCGTCGTCGTGGCGTTGCGCGGGCTGCTGGGACAGGACCCGGCCAAGCTCGTCTCGGCCCGCGACGCACTCTCCGACGTACGCGACTCCGGTCGCAACAGCCTTTTCCGATATACGAGTTCGGGTGACGGCTTCTACGAGGACGGCTCATTCGTCCAGCACGACGTGGTGGCCTACACCGGTTCGTACGGCATCGTGTTGCTCAGCGGCACGGCGTATCTGCTGGCCCTGCTGGCGGGGTCCGAGTGGGCGGTGGCCGACCCGAAGGTCTCGGTGATGTACGACGCCGTGGAGCGGACCTTCGCACCGGTGATCTTCGACGGGCTGATGATGGACTCGGTGCGCGGCCGGGCGATCTCCCGGGAGCGCGCCGGTGACCACCGCGACGGGGCGACGGCCCTGGCGGCGATCCTGCTGCTGGCGTCCGGAGCGCCCGCCGAGTACGCCACGCGCTGGCGCACGCTGGTGAAGGGCTGGCTGACCCGCAACCGCACCACCCCCTTCGAAGGTCTCGCGACACTGCCCCAACTCGCCCTGGCCAAGGCCGTCCTGGATGACCGGACCGTCCCGGCCGGACCGCGCTCCACCGGCAGCCAGGTCTTCGCGGACATGGACCGTGTCGTGCACCGCCGCCCCGGCTGGGCCTGCGCCCTGTCGCTCTCGTCGAAGCGGATCTCGGCGTATGAGGCGGGCAACGGCGAGAATCTGCACGGCTGGTACACCGGCGACGGCATGACGTATCTGTACGACGGCGACGACCTGGGGCAGTTCAACGACGGCTTCTGGCCGACCGTCGATCCGTACCGCCTGCCCGGCACCACGGTCGACACCCGGCGGCGGACCGATCTCGGCACGGGCTCCGGCACCTCCACCTACCGTCCGGCCAACAACGTCGCGGGCGGTGCCGTGCTGGACGGCCGGTACGGGGCCGCCGCGATGGAGGTGATCGGCGGCCAGGGCACCACTCTGCGGACCAGGAAGTCGTGGTTCCTGCTGGACAACGCGGTGATCGCGCTCGGCGCGGGCATCACGGCGAGCGACGGCCGGCCGGTCGAGACCATCGTCGAGAACCGCAATCTGGGTGCGGACGGACGGCACCGGCTGCTGGTCGACGGCGTCCGCCAGCCCGTCGAGCAGGGCTGGAGCCGCACGTTCGGCCGGGCACGGTGGGCACATGTGGAGGGAGTGGGCGGCTATGTGTTCCCCGGCGGAACCGCCGTGCACGCCCTGCGCGAGCAGCGCACCGGCACCTGGCGGGCCATCGACACCGGGGCGGACACGGGCGGCAGCACCGACCCCGTCACCCGCCGCTATCTGACGCTCTGGACGGACCACGGCGCCTCCCCCACCGACGCCCGCTACGCCTATGTGCTGCTGCCCGGCGCATCGGCCGCGGCGACCGCGGTCTGGTCGGCGTCCCGGCCGGTCCGGATCGTCGCCGACGACAGCACCGCACAGGCGGTGGAGGTGCGCCGGGCGGGGCTGACCGCGGTGAACTTCTGGGGCGCCGGAACAGCCGCCGGAATCACCTCGTCGGGCCCGGCGTCGGTGCTGGTGCAGCGCCACGGCCCGCACATCCGGGTCGCGGTCGCCGACCCGGGCCGCACGCTCACCACACTCTCGGTCGAACTGCCCTTCCCGGCAAGGGCAGTGGCGACGGCCGACGACTCGGTGAGCCTCGTACCCGGCCGCAGACCCGTGCTCACCGTCGCCGTCGGCGGCTCCCGCGGCCACACCCACCGAGCCGAACTCGTCCCTTAGCCCACCATCACCCACGAGGAGCAGCACCACCATGTCCGTCGCACCGCATCTGCACCTGCCGCCGCCCGACCGGCTCCTGTCGTCACGTACCGGCTGGACCCGGGCCCACTGGGAGGCGACCGCCGACCGGATGCTGGACGCGCTGGTGCCGTACGCGACCCCCGGCTTCGCCCAGTACCGGCTGCCCGGCCGCGGCAGCTGGTCGGGGGTCGTCTCGGACGGTCTCGAAGGCTTCGCCCGGTCGTTCCTGCTCGCCGCCTGCCGGATCGCGGGCGCGGGCGGGGCGGTCGACCCCGCGCTGATCGAGCGGTACACGGCGGGGCTGACCGCAGGCACCGATCCCGGGAGCGGGGAGGCGTGGCCGAAGCTGACGGACTGTTCGCAGCAGATGGTGGAGGCGGCGTCGGTCGCGGTCGCGCTGCACGAGACCCGGCCGTGGATCTGGGACCGGCTGGACGCCCGGGTGCAGGAACGGGTCGTCGACTGGTTCTCGGGGTTCGTCGGCGGGCGCACCTGGGACAACAACTGGCGGCTCTTCCAGGTGGTGTCCGAGCAGTTCCTCGCCTCGGTCGGCGCACCGTACAGCCGCTCGGACATCGAGTCGAACCTGGACAGGATCGAGGACTGGTACGTCGGTGACGGCTGGTACACCGACGGGGACGGCCGGAACTTCGACTACTACATCGGCTGGGCGATGCATCTGTACCCGTTGCTCTGGTCGCGCATGGCGGGCGCCGACGACGGCGGCCGGACGGAGGTCTACCGGCAGCGGCTGCGCAGGTTCCTGGAGGACTATCCGCACTTCTTCGGCTCCGACGGCGCCCCGGTCCACCAGGGCCGTTCGCTGACGTACCGGTTCGCGGCCCTGGCACCGGTGTGGATGGGGGCGCTGGCCGACTGCACCCCGCTGGCTCCGGGGCTGACCCGCCGGCTCGCCTCCGGCACGATGCGGCACTTCGCCGAGCGCGGTGTGCCGGACGAGCGGGGGCTGCTGACGCTCGGCTGGTACGACACGTTCCTGCCGAGCACCCAGCCGTACTCCGGACCCGCCTCGCCGTACTGGGCGAGCAAGGGCTTCCTCGGGCTGCTGCTGCCGGCCGACCACGAGGTGTGGACGGCGCGCGAACTCCCGCTCCCGATCGAGGAGTCCGACCAGTACACCGCGCTGCCGGCCACCGGATGGCTGCTGCACGGCACCCGTGACGACGGCATCGTCCGGCTGGTCAATCACGGCAGCGACCACAATCCGCCGTTCGACGAGGCGGCCGACCCGGCCGAGGGCACGCACGATCCGCACTACGCCCGGTTCGGGTACTCGACGGCGACCGCACCCGAGGCCGCCCCGCACGCCGTGGCCCGTTCCATCGACGGCCATCTGGCGCTGCTGGCACCGGACGGCACCCCGTCGCCGCGCAGCCGGATCCATCCGCTGCGCTGCGAGGACCGCGTCGCGGCCTCCTGGTACGCGGCGCGGCTGCCCGGCGACGACCATCCGTACCGGATCGAGACGACGAGTGTGCTGCACGGTCCGTGGGAGATCCGGGTGCACCGGGTCGAGGCGCCCGAGGGGGCGGTGGTGCGGGAGGGCGGTCACGCGGTCGCGCATGCGCGGAGCCCGTTCGCCCTGTCCGGCCCCGACTGGGCACTCGCCCGCACGGCCGACGGTCTGAGCAGCGCCCTGATCGCGCTGCACGGCTGGGACGGCGGGGCGGAAGGGGCCGCGGTGGCACGCGATGTCCAGTCCAACGCGTACGGACCGCATTCGGCGATTCCGTACCTTCGCAGCGGGCCGCACCCCGGCGGGCGGAGCATCCATGTCTCGCTGGTCGCCCTCTCCCGGGACGCCGTGCACCCGGAGGCGCTGCGCGATGCGGTGCGGGTGCGTGCGAGTGCGGACTCGGTGGTACTGACCTTCGTGGACGGCACGACGGTCGAGGTCTGATCAGATTCCGATGCCGTTGCCCTCCCGCTGATCGATGTGCCCGACCAGCTCCATCGCCAGGGACTTGATCGTGTCGAGCCCCTCCCTGCCCCACGGGCGGGGCACGGTGTCGACCGCGCAGACGGCGCCCAGGGCGATGCCCGTGCGGTCGATGAGGGGTGCGCCGAGGTAGGAACGGATGCCTATCTCGTCGACCACCGGGTTTCCGGCGAACCGCGGGTAGTCGCAGACGTCCTCCAGGACGAGCGCCTTGCGCCGTACGACGACATGCGGGCAGTAGCCGCGATCGAGCGCCACATACCGGCCGCTGCGGCTGCTGCCCGCGGCGGCGGCGCCGAGATCGGATCCCTTGTGCGTGCCGGCCGGGGTGTGCAGACCGGCGAAGAACTGCCGGTTGCCGTCGATGAAGTTGACCATCGAGAAGGGCACCTCGGTCACCTCGGCCACCCGGTCGGCGAAGGCGTCGAAGTTGTCGAACGAGGCGTCGGAGCGCTCGCCGAGCCCGAGCGTCCTCAGCCGCCGGGTGCGGACCAGGGCATCGCCGTCGACGGGCGTGAGCAGCATGCGGCCGTTGTTGTTCCGGATCACGGGCGGGCTCCGAGGCCGGTCAACAGGACCGGGGCCGAGGTGGCGTTGATCAGGTGCTGGACCAGGGTGACCAGGGCCCCGGTGCCCGAGCTGGCGATCCGGGCGTCGCAGAGCACCACCGGGACGTCCGGGCCGAGGTCGAGTGCGGCCCGGATCTCCTCCGGCGCGTAGCGGTAGGCGCCGTCGAACTCGTTGACCGCGACGATGAATCCGATGCCGCGCCGCTCGAAGAAGTCGACGGCGGCGAAGCACTCGGCGAGCCTGCGGGTGTCCGCGATCACGACGGCTCCCAGCGCGCCCTGGGAGAGTTCGTCCCACATGAACCAGAAGCGTTCCTGGCCCGGGGTGCCGAACAGATAGAGCACGTGCTGCTCGTCGAGGGTGATGCGGCCGAAGTCCATCGCCACGGTGGTGGCGGTCTTGGACTCGATCCCTTCGAGACTGTCGGTCGCGGCGCTGACCTGGGTCAGCAGCTCTTCCGTGCTGAGCGGTGCGATCTCGCTGACCGCACCGACGAACGTCGTCTTGCCGACCCCGAACCCGCCGGCCACCAGCACCTTGAGCGCGACGGGAAACCCCTCCGAGCCCATGGGACCGCCGACGTCGCCGCCGGGATCGCCGTGCCCCGGCTCGGGCTCATGGCTCGGAGCATCGGCACAGCCCTGGGTGCCGCTGTGGTTCAGGCTGTCTCCGTAGCTGCGTGCTTCCCCGTAGCTGTGCGCATCCCCGTGGCCCCCCGGGTGCCCGTGGCTCTCCGGGCCGCCGTATCCCTCGGACCGGCCGTGGCTTCCGTGGACTGCCCGTGCTGCTTGGGCTGCTCGGGTTCCGTGGCTTTCGTGACTTCCGAAGCCTTCGGGGCTTGCGTTGTCGTCGTACGCGGCAAAGCTGCCGAAGCCGTCAGAGCTGTCGTCGTAAGCCATCGAGCACTGCCTCCAGCAGAGATCGGTCGGTGGGCATGTCGTGGAAGGCGGGTGGGTGCGCGGTCACAGCCCCGCAGTCGACCAGGTCGGAGACGAGCACCTTGGTGACGACCGCGGGCAGCCGCAGATGTGCGGCGATCTCGGCCACCGAGGTGGGGCCGCCGCACAGCCCCAGCGCGACGGAGTGCTCGGGACCGAGATGCGTCTGCGGCTCGGTCCCCGTGGCCATGATCAGGGACAGCAGATCGAGCACGGTCGTGGGGCGGGTCCGGCCGTTGCTCACGGTGTACGGGCGGATCAGCCGGCCGGCCGCGTCGTCGAGCAGTGGCCCGTCCTGCGGGACCGACACCCTCACAGCCCCGTGGCGCCGGGTGTCCCGGCCGCTTGTCTGACAGGCGTCATCAGATAGGGCCGGACACTCCTGACCAGCATCGTCATCTCGTAGCCGAGCACCGCCGCGTCCGCCTCGCGACCGGCGAGCACGGCGAGACAGGTGCCGGAACCGGCGGTGGAGACGAACAGCAGGGTCGAGTCGAGCTCGACCACCACCTGCCGCACCTCGCCGCTGTCACCGAAGCGCGCACCCGCGCTGCGGCCGAGCGAGTACAGACCGGCGGCCAGCGCCGCCATGTGGTCGGCGCTGTCGGCGTCCATGCCATGAAGGGATTTCACCAGCCCGTCGGCGGAGAGGAGAACCGCGCTGCGTGTGTACGGGACGCGCTGGACCAGTCCGCTCAGCAGCCAGTCGAGGTCCGAGACCTGACCGGACGGCATATCGGTCGCCATGGTGCATCTACTCCTTGGAGGTGTTCGTTTCGAGGGGTTCGTCGACCGGGGCCGCGTCCTGGGCCGGGCCCGGGGGGTACGGGGCGGCGGTCGCGCCGAGTCCGCGCACCGGCAGCGGTTCGAGCGGGGCGCGGGGCTGCCAGGCCTGCGGGTCCGCCGCCGTCCCGGGGCCCGTTTCCGTTTCCGGGGTGTCGGCCTCGGCTTCGCTGCGGGCCTCGGCGAGTTCGATGCCGCGCCGGAAGGCCGCCATGAGTCCCGGGTCGTGCAGGGCCTGTTCGTCGTCGCTGCGCGGGGCGGGTGCCTCCCTGAGCTGCGGGACCAGGTGCTCCTGGTTGGCGCGCCTGGGCAGTTGTGGCCGGCCCATGGTGCCGCGCACGACTCCGGGCCCGGAGTGCGAGGCGTCGGGGACGTCGTCCGCGATCCGGAACCCGGGGACGGCCTCGGCCGGGGTGGGCCGGTCGGGGCGCTCCGCCCGCAGCGGGAGCGGTGGGGCCTCGCCCTGACCGCCCTGGTCCTGGCCGCTCTGCCCCTGCCGCGTCGGCTGGTGCAGGCGCAGCGGCTGGCTGGGGACGTAGGGCTGGCGGACGGTGTCCGTCTGCGGCACCGGTGCGGTGCCCGGACCGGGATTCAGGCTCGTGTTCGGCGCCGGATCGGGGTTCGGGCCCGGCTTGTGGTGGCCGGCCCTCGCGCCCTCGGCCGGTGGGCGGTGTACGGGGCCCGGGGGCGGGACCGGGGCCGCGCCGCCCTTGGCCGGAGCGTCCCCGTCCACGCCGAGCAGGGACTGCGGGAGGACGAGTACGGCCTGGGTGCCACCGTAGATGTTGCTCTGCAACCGGACCGCGATGCCGTGCCGGCGGGCCAGTGAAGCGACGACGAACAGCCCGATCCGGCCGTCCTGGAGCAGATGGGCCACATTGACCTGGTCGGGGTCGGCGAGCAGGGCGTTCATCCGCTTCTGCTCGTTGCCCGGCATGCCGAGCCCCCGGTCCTCCACCTCCAGGGCCAGTCCGGCGGTGACCTGCTGGGCACGCAGCAGCACCTGGGTGTGCGGGGCGGAGAACACGGTGGCGTTCTCCACCAGTTCGGCCAGCAGGTGGATCACGTCCGCCACGGCGTGGCCGCGCAAGGTGCCGGCGATCGGCGGCACCAGCTTGACCCGTGGGTACTGCTCGACCTCGGCGATCGCGGAGCGCAGGACCTCGGTCATGGTGACCGGGTTGCTCCACTGCCGCCGGGAGACGGCGCCGCCGAGGACCGCGAGATTCTCGGCGTGCCGGCGGATGCGGGTGGCGAGATGGTCGACGTGGAAGAGGCCCTTGAGCAGATCGGGGTCCTCGACCTCGTGCTCCAGCTCGTCGAGCAGCTGGATCTCGCGGTGCACCAGCGACTGGAGCCGACGGGCCAGATTGACGAAGACCTCGACCTTCTGGTCCTCCCCGGAGTTGTCGGAGAGCCGGGACGCCTGGACGACCGCGGCCACGGCGGCCTCCTGCTGGCGGCCGAGTTCCTGGGCGAGCAGTTCGAAGGCGTCGCTGCCGGGCGCCGAGGGCGGTGCGGGCCTGCGCGCGGACACCGGTTCGCCGTTGCGGAGCTGCTCCACCACCCGCTGCAGTTCGGCCTGGCCCTGGGCGCTGGTACGGCGGAGCGCCAGACAGCGGCCGAAGACGGTGGTGGCGACACGGTTGGCGGCGAGGTACGCGGCCAGGACCGCGGAGAGCGCCAGCCCTCCGGCTACGCCCAGCGCGATCCAGAGTTCGCCGGAGAGCCGGGCTCCGGAGCGGGCGGTGAAGATGACCGCTGCGGCTCCGCTCAGTACCGCCACGACGGTCGGCAGTACCGCGGTGCGCAGGAGTTGAGGGCGTATACGCGCCTCGGGGGACGGCTGGGCGGCGCGCGGCCTGGCCGTGGCCGAGTGGGAACGGGCACCGGGTCGGCCGTGCCGTCCGCCCTCTCGGCGTTCCGGTCGCGCTTCGGGTGCGCGAAGTTGAGACATCATTGTCCTCGGTACGTGGGGCACCAGGAATCGGCGTTCATGCGGTGGCACCTACGGTGGTCGGTCAGGCTCGGTTCATCGGTCGGGCAGGCTCGAAAGTTATGAGCCCACCGTTGATCACCGGCCACACACGGTAGTCGTCAATCACGCGAGTCCGGCGGGCAGTTGTCGAACTTGCCCGCCATCCGTCCCGCTCTGGTATGACCGCTCGCACAAGGGACCGATTACTCCGCATTGACACCTGGCCGGCCGGCACCCGAATGGCCGATCGGAATGAGCCCATGAGCACACGAAACGGCTCGGCCCGTCCGGTCGTGCCGGACGGGCCGAGCCGTCTGAAGGTGCCACGCGTCTCCCGTACGCGGCGGTCCGGGCGCCGTGCCCGTACCGTCGGGGGCCCGGCCGCGAGCCCGAACGCCGCGACCGGGCGGCGCTACGCCGTCGGCGCCACCTCGGCGTGGCCTGCCTCCGCCGCCGCGTCGTCCGGCGCCCGGTCCGTACCGCCGGCCGGGTCGGTCGACAGATCCGTGATCCGGGCCGCCGCCGCGGGCCGCCGCTCGACCGGCTGCGGAGCCACCGCGCGCCACCAGGGCTCGGCGGGAACGGTCCGCGCCGTGGGCTCGAAGGGTTCGCCGGGCAGCGGCAGCGCGACGCGGGCGCCCGCGTCCTGTGCGGCGGCGAGGGTGCCCTCCCCCGGCTCGGCCCACGGGTGCGGGGCGAGGTTGAAGGTGGCCCAGTGGATCGGCAGCATCGCCCCGAGCGGTTCGCCGCCCTGGAGGTCCAGATGGGCCTGCATGCCCTCGGCCGGGGTCATGTGGATGTCCGGCCAGTACTCGGAGTAGGCGCCGATCTGGATCATCGTCGCGTCGAACGGGCCGTGTTCGGCGCCGATGTCCTTGAAGCCCGGGAAATAGCCGGTGTCGCCGCTGTGGTAGATCCGGTGCTCGGGGCCGGCGACGGCCCAGGACGCCCAGAGGGTGTGCTGCTGGTTGCGCAGGCCGCGTCCGCAGAAGTGCCGCGCCGGGGTGGCGGTCAGAGCGATCCCGGCGATCTTCGTCGTCTCGTTCCAGTCGAGCTCGCGCATCCGGTCGGGGGACACGCCCCAGCGCTCCAGGTGGGCGCCGACCCCCAGCGGGACGGCGAACACCGTGTCGGTACCGGCGAGCGCGCGGATCGTCGGCAGATCGAGGTGGTCGTAGTGGTCGTGGGAGATCACCACCGCGTCCACCGGGCCGAGGGCGGCCAGCGGCAGTGGCACCGGGTGCAGCCGCTTGGGCCCGGCGAAGGCGAAGGGCGAACAGCGCTCGCCCCACACCGGGTCGAAGAGCACCCGCCGGCCGTCGATCTCGGCGAGCACACTGGAATGGCCCATCCAGGTGAGCCGCAGCCCCGTGGCGGGGGTCTCGGCGAGGTCCGCGTAGGTGGTGGCGTGGACGGGCACGGGGCCGACCGGGGCCCTGCGCGCCCGCTCCTCCTTGCGGAAGTAGACCTTGGCGAACTCCAGGGTGGATCCGGACGGCCTGGTCCGCGCCCCCACCGGGTTCTGGAAGACGCCGTCGGCGAAGTTGGGCGAGCGGCGGATGCGCTCCATGCGGGCACCGCCCGGGTCTGCGCCGAATGCGGCGGGGCGCAGCGAACGCAGCCGGGTGCGGAGCGGAGGCAAGGGGTCGGCGCCGGTCAATGCATCTCCTGGGGAAATCGGTGTCGTCTCATTATGGGCGGGGGGTACGACGGTGCGAGAGCGGAGCGTCCGGGGAAACCGCGGCCGGAGCGGGCCGGGTCAGCCACGCGGCTGCCCGTACACGTGCTCGATGTGCAGTCGCAGCACGATGCGCCGGTCCCGGACCATCGCGCTGCGGTAGTCGTCCCAGTCCGGGTGCTCGCCCTGGAGGTCGCGGTAGAGCGTGATGAGCTCCTCGACCGTCGCGTCGTGCGGATCGGCGGCGACCGGGGACAGCTCTGCGGTGGCGTCCACGGCCGTCCACGCCCACCGGTCGGCGCTGGTGACGTGGTAGCCGGCCCGGGGGTCGCGGCGGAGGTTCTTCGTCTTCGCCCGGTCCTCGGTGATCGAGACGCGGACGATGCGCTCCCGGGGGTAGTAGAAGTGGTTGACGTTGGACAGCTGGGGCCTGCCGTCCCGCCTCAGTGTCACGAGCACTCCGCCGTTCTCCTCGGCGAGCAGTCCGAGCAGTGCTTCCTGCCGTGCGTCGATTGCCGTCATGCCGGATCCAACGTCCGTACCCCTCGCAGGATTCCGGAACCGGCCGGACCGCCGTGTCACAACCGGGGCCCCCGCGTACGTCGCACTGGTGGAAACAGCCCGTCCGGCGGTGTCCGCAAGGCCGCCGGGCGGCACCCGAGCCGTTTCGAAGGAGACCGGTCATGACCGCCCGAATCCCGCTCGACCCGCCCCGCACCCTCCTCTTCCGCGCCGTTTCCTGGTACTCGAACCGGGCGTACGGCAAGGTCGTCGATCCGCTCCGGGCCGCCGCCCATCACACCGGGGTGCTGTGGGCCGGTGCCCGTTTCGAGCTGTCGGTGGGGCGCTGGAAGAAACTGGACCCTCAGCTCAAGGCGCTGGCCGTGATGTCGGCCGCGGCCACCGTCGGCTGCGGCTGGTGCATGGACTTCGGCCACTGGGAGAACCACCGGCACGGCATGGACCCGCGCAAGCTGCGCGATGTGCCGGTGTGGCGGGAGAGCGAGGTGTACACCCCGCTGGAGCGGGACGTCCTGGAGTACGCGGAGGCGATGAGCCTCACCCCGCCGGAGGTCGGTGACGAGCCGGTCAGGCGGCTGCGGGCCGCGCTCGGCGAGGCGGCCTTCGTGGAGCTGACGACGATGGTCGCGGTGGAGAACATGCGCTCCCGGACCAATTCCGCCCTCGGGCTGACCAGCCAGGGCTTCAAGGACCGGTGCGAGGTGGAGCGCCCCGCCGGCCGCTGACCCGGCGGCGCGGCCGGTGTGCCGACCCGGCTCCCCGGTCGGTGCGGCGGGTGGCTGCCACGGCAGCCACCCGCCGGTCCGCACCCGGCGGCGATCTGCCGTGTTCCAGACACTCTCCTGGCCACCTCCTGAGAACCCGCGAGTTCACGAGGTGAGAATGAGACGGACCGGATGGATGGTGCTCTGCGCCACCGCGCCCGCCGCCGCCCTTGCCGGTGGAACACTGCCCGCCGCCGATGCCGCCCCCGCCTTCGCCGATCCGTCCACCGGTGAGAACGCGGCCGATCCTGGTAAACCGCTCGGCTGCGCGGCCGGTCTCACCCCGCAGGGGAGCGAAGGGCGTTGCCCATCGCCTCGCTGAAGGTCGGGTACGCCACCGACGGCACCGACCGGAAGCCAAGTCTCGGCGGCCCGTGGCACCGACGGACCCTGGAAGGTCACCGTGCCGGCCCTCGGGACCGCCGAGGTCGATCTGCGATCCACCGTCACGGACGCCTCGGGTGCGTAGCTGACCGAGACGCTCACCGACGCGTACGACTCCGGTTGTGCCGACATCCGGTGCTCCCCACGGTGACGGCCCGGTGCGGCATCGCGAGTGCCGTTCGGACAGGCTGAGCAGGGGGGTGGGGCCGTGCGCGGCGCCGCCCCCGCTCTTCCCGTGATTGGCATATTCGCTAGGGTGGCGCCGTGGCGAGAGTGCGGTTGAGCGTGGCGGAACGACGTGAAGAGCTCCTGTGCGCTGCCATCGAACAGATCGAGGTACGGGGGGTCTCGGCGGTCCGGATCGCCGACGTGGCCGCAGTGCTCGGCGTGAGCAACGCACTCGTGCTCTACCACTTCTCGACCAAGGAGAAGCTGGTCGCGGCCGCCTTCGCCCATGCCGCCGAGGCGGACCTCGCCCAGCTGCGCAAGGTACTGGGCCGCCGCACCAGCGCGGTGCGGCGGCTGCGCGCCGCCGTCCGCTGGTACGCGCCGACCGGGCAGGCCAAGGGGTGGCGGCTGTGGATCGAGGGCTGGGCCGCCTCGCTGCGCGACCCGGCGCTGCGCAATGTGGCCGGCGACCTCGACCAGCAGTGGAAGGCGGAGTTGGCCGAGGTCATCGAGGAGGGCGCCGCCGCCGGTGAGTTCCACTGCGACGACCCGATGTCCGCGGCCTGGCGGCTGACCGCCCTGCTGGACGGCCTGGCCGTCCAGACGACGTCGTACGCGGGCCCGCTCTCCCGGGCCACGATGCTGGCCTGGACCGACGAGGCACTCGCCCGCGAACTCGGCATCGACCACGAGGCACTGACGGCCTGACCCCGGCCCCGGCCGGTGACTCGTCGCGCGGTCCCTCGGCCGCGTGGCCCCGGTCGGCGGACCGTCCGGCGGCGCTCAGGTCTGGCGCACGGGCGCGTACGCGTTGCCGTCGAGTCCGAAGGTCCAGGCCACACCGGCCTTGGCGGTCCGGGTGCCGGGCGGCACCCGGAGCCAGTAGACACGGTGCGTGCCGTCCGGCTCGGGAGTGGAGTTGACCACCTCGACCATCACCACGTCCTCGTCGCCGTCCAGCGCGATCCGCCACAGGACACCCGTCTCGTCACGGTGCACCGGCTCCGCGCCGGATTCGGTGAGGTATCGGTCGTAGCCGTAGAACTCCAGCATCACGCGGCGCAGTTCCGCGTTCTCCTCCTCGCGTATCCGCTTCGGAGTCAGGGAGTTCAGCTCCTCCAGGAACTCGGCGGGCACCGGCATGCCGCGCCAGGCGTAGAGGGCGAAGCCGTCACGGTAGGCGAGCGCCGGGCCGTCCCCGCGGTCGAGCCGGCCCGCCTCGTCCCGGTGCAGTGCCTCCGGCCGCTCGCTGATCACCACGGCACGCTCGTAGGGCCACCACCAGCCCGCGTGCCTGGCCACCTCCGCCAGACCGTCGAGGCGGTCGCCCCGGCCGTCGAAGGCGGCGAGCCACGCCGCGTCGTGCTGGCCCAGCACCGCGTCGAGCAGCACCAGCCGGACGCCGGACTCGTCCTCGGGGCGTTTGGCGAGGTCCGCGACGACGCCGGCCCGGATCCGGTCGGCGAGCGCCGCGGTGGTCTCCCAGAGCTGGGCGCCGGTGGCGGACCACAGCGCGGACCAGCCCGCCGGGCCCAGTTCGTCGTACATCCGGCGGCGCTCCTGCGCCCAGGGCCGGGTCCGTATCTCGTCACGCACCGAACGCCCGGCGTCGACGAGCTTCTCCACGGCCTCCACCGCGGCCCTGGGCGAGTCGACCCAGACGATCCGCTCCGGCTCGGCGAGTCCTGCGCTGCGGTAGGCGAGCCGCAGCCCCTCCTCGGCCGCGGCCCGGTCGGCCGCGCCCGTCGCCGCTGCCACGGCCCGCCATGAGTCCACGTACTGCATCGGTCTTCCCCGTCCCCAGTGTTCTGTGTGTTGTGTCTTGTGCGTACTGCGTCGACGGCGGCGCGCCGTGCGCCGCCGGAACTCCGGTCTTCTGCCCCGGCCTGCTGCCGCCGGGCTCCGCCCGCTGTCAGTCCGCGACGATGCGGACCGCCCCCGGCGTGTACTCCCGCTGGCGCACCACGCGGTACCAGCCCTTCGACAGCGGTATCGTCGCGTGCTCCTCGTGCACCACCCGTCCGCCCTCGGGGAGATGGAGCAGCATCGGCCCGAACACCCCCGCCTCCCGCATCAGCCTGCCCGGCCCCTGCACCGCGTGGGCATGCCCCGTGACCTCGCCCAGCGCGAGGACCATGCGCCCCCGCCCGTCCCTCGGCTCACCCGGCGCGTCCACGAGATGCGCGGGCACCGCCGACTCCTCCAACGACACGATCAGTACATCGCCCTGCCGGTACACAGACGTCTCCCCTCGATGGCCGCACCCGCTGTGCCGGCCACGCAGAAAACGCTACGGGGCGGGTCTGACAATCGACCGGCGGGCGACCGGACCCGGCGGACGGGGCGGCCCCGTCGCAGTGGTCCCGGTCGCACCGTTGTCAGTGCGGCTTGATAAACCTTGGGAACATCAGCCGTCCCCCAGTACCAGGAGCTCAGGGTCATGTCCGGTGTGGACCATCTGCACGAGTTGCTCGGCCTTCCCGCTGTCGATTTCCAGCACGCGTCGGGGGAGGCGCCCGTGCAGGCCGCCGATGCGGCAGCCTGGCGCATCTCGGTCGATCCGTACGACGACGATGCCGAGACGACCTGGGAGGAAGCCTTCAAGGCGTTCCTGGAGACGGTCGACCCGGCAGGGGTCAGGGCGCTGATCGTCGGTCAGTGGGGTGAGGCGTACGAGGTGAAGTCGTCGTACGCGATCGATCTGATCATCGCCGCGGCGGACCGGCTGACCTCGCTGGAGGCCGTCTTCGTCGGCGACATGACCTCCGAGGAGAACGAGATCTCCTGGATCGAGCAGTCGGATGTCACGGCGCTGCTCAACGCCTTCCCCGACCTGCTGGAACTGGGTGTGCGCGGCGGCACCGATCTGGTCTTCTCGCCCTCGAAGCACGAGCGGCTGCGTTCGCTGACCATCGAGACCGGCGGGCTGCCCGTCGGCGTGATCCGCGGCATTCTGGACAGCGAACTGCCGGCGCTGGAGCGGCTCGACCTCTGGCTCGGTGTCTCCGCCTACGGGGGCGACACCGATGTGGCCGACCTGGCTCCGCTGCTCTCCGGCACCCGCTTCCCCCGGCTCACCCATCTCGGCCTGCGCAACAGCGAGGTGCAGAACGAGATCGCGGCGGCGGTGGCCTCCGCCCCGGTCGTCGCGCAGCTGCGGGTCCTGGACCTGTCGAACGGCACCATGGGCGACGAGGGCGCGGCGGCGCTGCTGGACGGCCAGCCGCTCACCCATCTCGAAAAGCTCGATCTGTACCACCACTTCATGACCGAGCCGATGGAGCGCCGGATCGTGCAGGCGCTGGAGCCGCACGGCGTGCGGGTCGATGTGTCGGAGCGCGAGACACCCTGGGGCAACCGCGGCGTCGAAGGCCGCTACACCTCGGTCTCGGAGTGAGGCGCGATGACTGACATCGAGCATCCCGACACGTTTCACGGCCTGCCGGTCCATACCCTTCCCGGCCCCGGCCGGGCCTCGGAGGAAGCGCTCCCGGACACCGGTTCGGTCGCCTGGCGGCTGGAGAGCGCCTGGCAGGGCGATCTGACGTTCGGCACGCTGTGGCAGCACTTCGTCGACACGGTCGACACCACCCGGGTGCGGGCCCTGCTGATCGGCCCCTGGTGGCAGGAGGAGTACGAGTCGTTCGCCCCGGTGCTGGATCTGCTGGTCGCTCACGCCGACCGTTTCCCGGCCCTGCGCGCGCTCTTTCTCGCCGATGTCGTCAGCGAGGAATGCGAACTGTCATGGCTGGAGATGTGCGACATCACCCCGGTGGTCGAGGCGTTCGGCGAGCTGGAGGAGCTGGCGGTACGCGGGGGCGGTGAGCAGCGCGACGACCGCCCGTCGCTCGGCCTGCGACCGGTGCGGCACAAGTCGCTCAGGTCGCTGAGGTTCGAGTCCGGCGGGCTGCCGTCCGGCCTCGTGCGGGCGATCGGCGCCTGCGAACTGCCCGCGCTGGAGCGCCTCGAACTCTGGCTCGGTGTCACCGAGTACGGCGGTGACACCACGGTCGCGGACCTCGCTCCGCTGCTGTCCGGCGCGACGTTCCCCGCCCTGCGCCATCTGGGGCTGCAGAACAGCGAGATCCAGGACGAGATCGCGGCCGCCGTGGCCTCCGCTCCGGTCGTCGCCCGGCTGGAGTCGCTCTCCCTCTCGATGGGGACACTGGGCGACGAGGGTGCCGAGGCGCTGCTCTCGGGCCAGCCGCTCACCCATCTCACCTCGTTGGATCTGCACCACCACTACATGAGCGACCCGTTGGTGGACCGCCTGCGGCAGCTCCTGGGTCCGGACCGGGTGAACGGTGAGGCCGACGAGGTCGAGTACTGGGATCCGGAAGAGGACGACGACCGCTATGTCGCCGTCAGCGAGTAGTACGGCGGGCCCGGCGCCGCGCTTCGCCGTCGTGGGTGTGCCCGGCAACCGCCGGGTCACGCTCTTCCAGGACGCCGTGCGCGCCGCCGGGCTGCCCGCGGCGCGCGTCGTGCCCTGGCTGGACGTCCTGCGCGGTGGCGTCTCCTTCCTGCCCGGCGAGACGGTACGGATGGACTCCCCCGGTGAGGACACCGAGGTGGAGCGGCTGCTCCGCACCGTCGGGGATCCGGCCAGGGTCGAGGGGACCGCCCGCTGGTACGCCGGGTTCACCTCGGCCGTGCGGACGGTGGCGCGGGCGGCGGCCGCCGCCGGTGCCGGGCTGCTCGACGATCCCGACGATGTCGCGGTGCTGTTCGACAAGCGGCTCTGCCATGCCGTGCTGGACGGTGCCGGGGTCCCGGTCCCGGCGTCACCGACCTCGGGGGCCGCGGCCCCCGTGGTGCGGGACTGGGCGGACGTACGTGGACGGATGGCGGACCACGGCATGTCCAGGGTCTTCGTGAAGCTCGCGCACGGCTCGTCCGCCTCGGGGGTGCTGGCCGTGGAGACGGCAGGTCCGGGCCGCATCAGGGCCACCACGTCGGTGGAGCGCGACGCGTCCGGCCGGCTCTTCAATTCCCTGCGAGTGCGCCGCATCACGGCGGAGCCGGAGATCGCGGCCATCGTCGACACGCTCGCGCCCGACGGGCTGCACATCGAGCGCTGGCTGCCCAAGGCGACCCGGCACGGCCGGGCGACGGACCTGCGGGTCGTGGTGGTGGCGGGCCGGGCCACCCACGCGGTGGTGCGCACCAGCCGCTCCCCCATGACCAATCTTCACCTCGGCGGCGAGCGCGGCGACCTCGAAGCCGTCCGCTCGGCCGTCGAGGCCGCGGGCGGCAGCTGGCGCGAGGCCCTGGCCGTGTGCGAACGGGCGGCCGCCTGCTTCCCGGACACCCTCTGCGTGGGCGTCGATCTGCTGCCCTCGACCGGCTGGCGGCGCTTCGCCGTCGGCGAGGTCAACGCCTTCGGTGACCTGCTGCCGCGCCTGACCGGGCTTCCCGGCAGCGGTGCCGAGGGACTGGACACGTACGCGGCGCAGGTCGCCGCCGTACAGAACAGAGCAAGGAACAACCGTGCAACCGCCACCGCCTGACACCGCGCCCGCCTCCGCGGGCACCCGGAACCCGTACCCGAACGAACCGGGCGCCGACGCGCCGGACATGAACGGGCCGAACGTGAACGGGCCGGGCATCAACGGGCCGGCCACCGACGCGCCGCGCGCGGGCGAGCCGGACATGAGCGGGATCGTGGGCAGCCACGACCTGCTGCTCGTCACCCTCGACACACTGCGCCACGACGTGGCGGTGGAGCTCGCCGCCGAAGGGCGCATTCCCCATCTGGCGCGTCATCTGCCGGGCGGTGTCTGGGAGAAGCGGCATGCGCCGGGCAGCTTCACCTACGCCTCCCACCAGGCGATCTTCGCGGGATTCCTGCCGACACCGGCCGGTCCCGGACCGCACCCCCGGCTGTTCGCGGCGCGCTTCGCGGGCAGTGAGTCGACCGCCCCGGGCACCTTCGTCTTCGACACACCGGACCTGCTCTCCGGCCTCGCCGGCGTGGGCTACCGCACGGTGTGCATCGGCGGCGTCGGCTTCTTCAACCGGCGGCCGCCGCTCGGCTCGGTGCTGCCGGACATGTTCCAGGAGAGCCACTGGGAGCCGGAGTTCGGCGTGGCCTCGCCCACCTCCTTCGAGGCACAGGTGACGCGCGCCGAGCAGGTAGTCGCCGAACTCCCGGCGGAGCAGCGGCTGTTCCTCTTCGTCAATGTGTCCGCCCTGCACCAGCCCAACTGGTTCCACCGGCCGGGCGCCACCCGCGAGGCGGGCGACTCCCGCGCCACCCACGCCGCGGCACTGGAGTACGTCGACGCCCACATCGGCAGGCTCTTCGCCGCCGCGAGCAGCCGCCGCCGCTGTTTCGCCATCGTCTGCTCGGACCACGGCACGGCGTACGGGGACGACGGCTACACCGGGCACCGGCTCGGTCACGAGTCCGTCTGGACCGTTCCGTACGCGCACTTCTTCCTGGACCCGGGGGCCACCGCACCATGAGCCGCACCACGACCGCCGCACCGGCCGTCCGGCCGTACCAGAGCTATGTGTACGCCTACCCGCACAAGACCGCCTACCGGCCGCTCGCCGACCGGCCGGACCTGCGCGGGCTGTGGGCGGGCGAGCGCAAGGACGCGCTCTCGCTCTACCTCCACATACCGTTCTGCGAGGTCCGCTGCGGCTTCTGCAATCTCTTCACCCGGATCGGTGCTCCCGACGAGCTGACGACCCGGTACCTCGACGCGCTGGACCGGCAGGCCACCGCCGTCCGGGACGCGCTGGGTGACGACGGGCCGGTGCGGTTCGCCGCGGCCGCGTTCGGCGGGGGCACGCCCACCTTCCTGACCGCCGCGGAGCTGGAGCGGCTCTGCGACATCGCGGAGAAGCGGATGGGCGCCGATCTGCGGTCCGTGCCGCTCTCGGTCGAGACCTCGCCGTCGACCGCGACGGCCGACCGGCTGGCCGTTCTCGCCGACCGGGGTGCGACCAGGATCAGCATCGGGGTGCAGAGTTTCGTCGAGGCCGAGGCGCGGGCCGCCGTACGCCCGCAGCGGCGGGCCGACGTGGAGGCTGCGCTGGACCGGATACGCAATGCCCGCATCCCGGTCCTCAACATCGACCTGATCTACGGCATCGACGGCCAGACCGAGGACAGCTGGCGCACCTCGCTGGACACGGCGCTCAGCCGGCGGCCGGAGGAGCTGTACCTCTACCCGCTGTACGTGCGTCCCCTGACCGGGCTGGGACGGCTCGGTGCCGACGGCGAGGCCGCGGCCGACGCGGCCTGGGACGAACAGCGGCTGCGGCTGTACCGCGCGGGCCGGGACCACCTTCTGGCCCACGGCTACGAGCAGGTCTCGATGCGGATGTTCCGCCGCGCCGACGCCCCGCGGGCGGACGGCCCCGACGACTACGCCTGCCAGACCGACGGCATGATCGGCCTGGGCTGCGGCGCCCGCTCGTACACCACCGGGCTGCACTACTCCTTCGACTACGCGGTGGAGATGCGGGAGGTGCGGGCGATCATCGACGGATACACCGCCACCGAGGACTTCTCGCGTGCGGAGGTCGGGCGGTACGTCGACGGCGACGAGGCTCGCCGCCGTCACCTCCTTCAGTCGGTGCTCCAGGCCGGGGGACTGCCGCTGGCCGACTACCGGGAGCGGTTCGGCTCCTCGCCGGCCGACGACTTCCCCCTCGAACTGGCCCGGTTCGAGGCGCGCGGCTGGCTCGACGCGTCGGCCGGGGCGTCCGGACTGCTGCGGCTCTCCCCCGAGGGCCTCGCCCACTCCGACGCGCTGGGCCCGGAGCTCTTCTCCCCCGGTGTACGCGCCGCGATGGCCGCGTACGAGCTGAAGTGAGTACCCCATGGACCTGACGATCCTCTACCGCGGGCCGCTCTCCTCGTGCGACTACGACTGTCCGTACTGCCCGTTCGCCAAGCGGCGCGACAGCCGGGAGCAGCTGCGCGCCGACCGGGCCGCGCTGGAGCGGTTCACGGCGTGGGCCGCGGCGCAGACCGGTGACCGGATCTCGGTGCTGTTCACCCCGTGGGGCGAGGGTCTGGTCCGCTCCTGGTACCGCCGTGCGCTGGTCGAGCTCGCGCAGTTGCCGCACGTCCGGCGGGTCGCGATCCAGACCAACATCAGCAGTCGTACGGGCTGGCTGGCCGAGGCCGGTGAGGCGGGCCGCGAGAAGATCGCGCTGTGGTGCACGTACCACCCGGGGCAGACGCCGTACGAGCGGTTCCTCACCAAGTGCGAGGAGCTGTCCGCGCTCGGCATCCGGCACAGTGTCGGTGTGGTCGGGCTCGACGACCATCTCGACGAGGCGCGACGGCTGCGCGCCGCGCTGCCGGACGAGGTCTATCTCTGGGTGAACGCGGCGGAGGGCCACACGTATTCGGACGAGGAGGCGGAGCGCTGGACGGCCGTCGACCCGCTCTTCCCCTACAGCCGGCATCCGCACCGGTCGGCGGGGCTGCCCTGCCGGACCGGTGAGTCGGTCATCTCGGTGGACGGTGACGGCACCGTGCGGCGATGCCATTTCGTCCCGGCGGAGCTGGGCAATCTCTATGACGGGAGCTACCGGCGGGCGCTCGGTCCGCGCGCCTGTCCGCTGGCGGTCTGCGACTGCCACATCGGCTATGTGCACCTGGAGACACTGCCGCTGTACGACGTCTTCGCCGGCGGGGTGCTGGAGCGGATCCCGGCGGCTGTGCCGCCGTCGATCGCCGGACCGACCTGATTCCCGGCGGGCCGGGCGGGCGACGGCACCACGGCCCCGGACGCCGTCCAGGGCCTCTCGTCCGGATCATGCCGGTCCCGTGTGCACCGGTGCCGCGCCCCGCCGCGTTGTCGCCGGTCGCCGACGCGCCCTCCCCGAGCTCCCGGCTCCGCTCGGACAGGGGAGAGCCAGCTGACTCCCTCCTCCGCCTTGCAATGCACGGCACCGGACCCCGCTCCCTGATCCGGCCCGATCCGGACGAAAGACCCTAGAGCGGCAGGAGGTCCGGGCGCTTCGCTTCGACGTGGTCCCCGGAGGACTCGCCGCGCAGCCGCCGGCCGATCCACGGGACCAGGTACTCGCGCGCCCAGTGGATGTCGTCGCGCCGTACTTCGAGGGTGCCGCGCTCTGCCTGCGGCGGCCATTCCTGGTCGGGGTCGGCCGGTACGTCGAGGCCGAGGACCTGGGCGGCGCGCAGCGCGACCCTGGTGTGCCCTTCGGGCGACAGGTGGAGCCGGTCGTCGTCCCAGGCCCGCCGGTCCTGGACGGACCGCAGCGACCACAGGTCCAGGACCGGGCAGTCGTAGCGGTCGGCGATGGCCCGTACATGGGCGGTGTACGTGGCGATCTTGCCGCGCAGATGGCGCAGCACGGGAATGCCGCGGGTGTCGAAGCCGGTGGTGACCATGACCGTGCCGACCGCGCCGGTCAGCTCGGCGACCGCGCGCTCGAAGCGCTCGGCCACGTCGTCGGGGTCGGTGCCCGGCCGGATGATGTCGTTGCCGCCCGCGCAGAAGCTCACCAGGTCGGGTGCGAGCTCCTTGGCGCGCGGCACCTGCTCCTCGACGATCTGGTCGAGGAGGCGTCCTCGTACGGCGAGATTGGCGTACCTGAAATTCCCGTGCGCGGAACCTTCCGTGCCGGTCGCCGCATCGGGGTCCGGGAGCTGGTCCGCGAGGAGTACCGCGAAACGGTCCGCCCAGCCGACGAATTTCCCGTCCGGGCCGGGGTCGCCGACTCCCTCGGTGAAGCTGTCGCCGATAGCCGCGTACGACCCGATGACGCTCTGTCGGTTGTTGACGCCACGTTGGTTTTTTCTCGAATCGTCTGCCACAAACGCTTATCCTGCACTGCCGAATGTGACCTACGCGACCGTAATAAGGGGTTGACGGGTGGTGAGATAGGCCACCCGGTCAGTTTTTGGTAAAGGGGGAATAAGTGAAGGGGCGGTGCGCCGCCGCGCACCGCCCCTTCCGTGTCGCTCGGATCATGCCCGGTGATTCAGCTGCCCGGCCGTTCGGCTCAGACGGAGATGCCGTGCGAGGCCAGGAAGGCGATCGGGTCGATGTCCGAACCGTACGCCGGGCCCGTGCGGACCTCGAAGTGCAGGTGCGGGCCGGTGGCGTTGCCGGTGGCACCGGAGAGGCCGAGCTGCTGACCGGCGCTCACGGCCTGACCCGCGGAGACGGAGATGGAGGACAGGTGGCCGTACTGCGAGTAGTGGCCGTCGGCGTGCTTGATGACGACCTGGTTGCCGTAGGCGCCGCCCCAGCCGGCGGTGACGACGGTGCCGGAGGTGATGGACTTGACGCTGGTGCCGGTGGCGACGGGGAAGTCGATGCCGGTGTGGCTGCCGCTGGACCAGTTGGAGCCGGAGGCGCGGTAACCGGTGGTGTGGTTGCCCGGGACCGGGTGGACGTAGCCGGAGGCGCTGCTCCGGGCGGAGGCCGGGGCCTCGGTCTGCGGGGCCTTGGTCGCCGGGGCGGACGAGGTCTTGGCCGGGGCGGACTTCACGGTGACGGAGGGCGCCTTCGACGGGAGGGACGAGCCGGTGCCGGCGCCGGTGGGCGCGGCGTTGCCGGAGGCCTTGGCGCCGAGGGTCAGCTTCATGCCCGGGAAGATCAGGCCGGGGTTCTCGCCGACGACCTCGCGGTTGTCCTGGTACAGCTGCTGCCAGCCGCCCTTGACCTGGTGCTCGGCGGCGATCTTCGACAGGTAGTCGCCGGAGACGACGGAGTACGTCGTGGTGGCGGCCTGCTTCTGCGCGACGGGAGCGGCGTGCGTGGCGGCGGCCGGCTGCGGCGCGGCGGCCGGGACGGACTGCTCCGCGGCCTGGGCACCGGTGGCGCCGAGCAGCGGCAGCGCGACGACGGCGCCGCCGGCGCCGACCGCGGCGACGCCACGGGCGATGGTGCTGAGCTTCGGACGACGGTGCTTACCCGATATGGGCATGGCGTATTTCCTCTCCGGCGCCTGCGAGGTGAGCTGTCGGGTTCGGGCTGGAGATGCCCGGCCGCGCTGAGCGCGACTTCACCCCGAGCCGGCCGGATTTCTCCGGCCGGCGGCTTACCTGGTTCCCCCGCTCCTGCCACGCGATGAGTGGATGTGAATTCCGGGCGGCGGCAGGATTAGGCGGTCCGTCCGGATTGCGGTGACCGTAAGCGAGTCGGGACGGCGAGAACAAGCCATGGGTTCCACGCCGGATTCCGCGCCGGGAAATCGACGCGGAATTCCGGTCACACTCCGTGGATTAAGGATCTTGGCATTCCGCGCCGCGCACGGATTGCCCGACTCTTCCGTCACCACACACCGTCACGGATATGATCCCGCTCACGAGGCAACCCTCATGTCCCCTATAAGCAGGCGATGTTCAGACAAATGCCTGCATTACGGACATAAGGGGCCCGTCATCCGCGTCGGAGCCTCAGCACGCGTGCGTCGAGATCACCGCGAAGTCCGGTGTGCAGCCCCTGGTGCAGCAGCGTCGAACCGTGGTGCACCGCCCCGGTGTCCAGGCAGGTGTAGGTCGCCTCCGGGTCGAGCCCGCGCAGTCGCAGGGCCGGGGACCGCTCCCCGTACCGCTGCGCCTCCAGCCACATCAGGACCACGGCGTCGTCCCCGTGGACGTACTGGATCGCGCTGAGTCCGCCGCGCGGTGCACGCAGCCGGTACAGCGCGCCCTGCTGCACGACGGGCCGGATCTCCTTGTAGAGCTCCACCCAGGTCCGGGCCTCGGCCAGCTCCTCCTCGCTCCATTCGGTGAGGTCCCCGCCGACCCCGAGCACTCCGGCCATCGCGCTCACGAACCGGAAGCGCAGCGAGCTGACCCGGCCGTTGAGCTGGTGGTTCGGGCTGTCCGTGACCCAGGCGGCCATCACCCGCGCGGGGTGGAGGTGTCCGAAGCCCTCCTGGATGGCGAGCCGGTCGAGCGGGTCGGTGTTGTCGGAGGTCCACACCTGGTCGGTGCGGGACATGATCCCCAGGTCGACCCGGCCGCCGCCGCCCGAGCAGGACTCGAACGCGACCGTGGGGTGCGCGGCCCTGAGCCGGTCGATCAGCGCGTACAGGCCCTCCACGTGCTCGACCCAGAGCTTCTGCGGGTAGTCCTCGCCCGGCCAGCCCGCATCGGTGAAGCAGCGGTTGAAATCCCATTTCACATAGTCGATGGGCGTGCCGGAGAGCAGTGTGTCCAGCTGCTCCCAGAGATATTCCCGCACATCGGGGCGGGCCAGATTGAGCACCAGCTGGTTGCGGTACTCCGTACGCGCCCGCCCGGGAAAGTGCTGCACCCAATCGGGATGGGCGCGATAGAGATCACTGTCGGCATTGACCATTTCCGGTTCGACCCAGATGCCGAACTGCATGCCGAGCCCGTGCACTTCGTCGGCGAGCGGCTTCAGCCCACCGGGGAAGCGGTCCGGATTCGGCGTCCAGTCCCCGAGCCCGGCCCGGTCGCTGGTCCGCTGCCCGAACCACGCGTCGTCCACGACGAAGAGCTCGACGCCCATCGCGGCGGCCCGCTCGGCGAGGACCCGCTGCTGGTCCAGCGAGATGTCGAAGCCCGTCGCCTCCCAGGAGTTGTAGAGCACCGGCCGCGGGTTCTGCGCGTCCGGGATCACATGGGCCAGCTGCCAGGCGTGCCAGGCGCGGCTCGCCCCGCCGAACCCCTGCCCGCTCCACAGCCCGGCGAAGACGGGCGTGGTGTACGACTCCCCCGGCACCAGCCGGACCAGACCGGCGTCGTCGTATCCGGCACCGCCGGTGATCTGCACGAGCCCGTCGGGCAGCCGCTGCACGGAGATCCGCCACGATCCGGACCAGCCGAGCGCGCAGCCGTACACCTCGCCGCTCTCCTCGGTGGCGGCACCGTCGGCGTCCAGCGCGACCCACGGCAGGAACTGGTGGCCGGTGTGGCCGCGCCTGCTGGAGACGACGCTCTCGCCGTGCAGCAGCTCCGCCCGCTCAAGTCGCGATTCCGCCGCCCAGCGTCCGTGCAGCCGGCTCAGCCGCCAGCCGTCGCGGGCCGGCAGCGACCAGGCGGCCGCATCGGCGCGCAGCAGCTCCAGCGGCGGGCCGTCCGGTCCGGCGTGCGCGACGGTGGCCCAGCGCTCCACGACATCGGAGTCGTCCCGCATCCGGTAGTGCAGGGTCAGGGCGAGCCGGTGCACGGAGTCGGTGAAGCCGATCCGCAGTTCGTCCCCGTCCGCCTCGGCGGCGTCGAAGGCCCACTCGGTGCCGCGGACCTGCGCGGTGCGTACCGAGAGTGCCGGACGGACGAACCTGGGGCCGCCCTCGACCGGATACTCCTCCCGGCCGTCGAGGTGGGACTCGAAGGCCCTGAAGTCCAGTTCCGGGGCCGCGGCCAACGCCTCCGCCGCGGCGAGGGTGATCCTCGGCCCCCAGTGCAGATGGACCAGCTCGTCCTGCTCGGTCAGTCGCAGTGCGTAGCTGCTGCTCGCCCCGGTGAGCAGCCAGGTCCGGCCGGTGTTGCCCGTCTCGATCATCGCATCCCCACATTCCAACAGTTCCGCACATCATCGACCATCGACGGGGTGTGAGCAACGGTTCGTCGAGGAATTCGCCCGGCGGATTCACTGCGGGGGAACCGGAGTTCGCCCGGGTATCGACAGGGAAAGGCCGAGATGATTGCCTGAGGAATCAATGTCGTATCGTCGCAGGAGTGGCCTCGCCTGCGACGCGCGCCGGCACCAGACACTCCAGGAGTCACCGTGACGCAGCAGTTGCCGCAGATCCCGTCGACGGAACCCGAGCTGGCGGGCGTCCGCAACTTCCGCGACGTGGGCGGGCTGCCCACCGCGGACGGGCGGCGGGTGCGGCACGGGCGGCTCTTCCGCAGCGGTCACCTCGCGCACGCCACCGCCGAGGACGCCTCGTTCCTGGGCGGTCTCGGTCTGCACACGGTCTTCGACTTCCGCAACGCCGCCGACCGCAGGCTCGACGGGCTGGACGTGGAACTGCCCGGCGTGCGAAGCGTGAACATCCCGCTCTCCGATCCGGCGGACGGCTCGGAGTTCTGGCACATGGTCCGCAACGGCGACGTCGCGCAGCTGCGCTCGATCCTCGGCGACGGCAAGGGCACGAACCGGATGATCGCCTCGTACCGCTCGATCATCCGGGACCGCACCGCCGAGCACAGCCGGGTGCTGCACGCCCTGGCCGAGGACAGTGTTCCGGCCCTGATGCACTGTGCGGCGGGCAAGGACCGGGCCGGGCTGTCGATCGCGGTGTCGCTGCTCGCCGTCGGCGTCGAGCCCGAGGCCATCGAGGCCGACTACCTGAAGTCCAACGACGCCCACCGCCGCTACCGGGTGCAGCGCAGCGACACCTCGGCGGACGGCATGTCGGCCGAGGTGATGGAGCTGCTGAACCCGCTCTTCGGCGCCCATGCCGATTACCTCGCCGCGGCCTTCGCGACCATCGAGGAGACCTGGGGCAGCACGGACCGCTATTTCTCCGAGGGCCTGAAGCTCGCCCCCGAGGCCCGGGACCGGCTGCGCGACCGGCTCCTGGACGAGGCCCGCTAGGGCCCCTCGTCCGGATCGTGCCGGGCTCGCGCCCCGGCGCCCGATCCGGCCCGATCCGGACGGAAGGAGCCGGGCGCGGTCAGCCCTTGCCTGCCACCGCGAAGAGCAGGTAGAGGAAGGCCGCGAAGATGTGCCCGGCGATGAGGTAGGCGAACAGCCTGATCACCACACCGCGCGGAAACTTCCGCTCCTGGGCCTCGTAGTTCTTCTTCGAACCCAGCGGGTCGAAGTTCTCCGAATCGGACATGACGGTCCTCTCTGGCGACCGGTGGAGCCGGTCTCAGCGACGGTGGATGCCGCTGCCGAGGCACAGCTCGGCGGCGGGGCTCTGCATCAGGGTGTGGACGAAGAGCAGTTCGGCACCGTCGCGGTCGACGGCCGTGATCCGGTGCGGGGTGAGCGAGTCGAAGTGCGCGCTGTCGCCGGGCGCGAGGTCGTGCACGGTGTCCCCGAGCCAGACCCGGAGGTGCCCGGCGAGCACGTACAGCCACTCCTCGCCGGGATGGACGCGCACGAGGTCGCCCTGGGCGCCGTGCGGGACGCGGACGCGGAGCGCCTGCATGGCCCGGCCGGAGCCGCCGGCCTGCTGGTACATCCAGCCGTCCGCCTCGGCTCCCTCGAACGTCCCGCCGCGGATGATCGCGTCACGTTCGGGGGGTGTCTCGCCGAGCAGCTCGGAGACCGTCGTACCGTAGATCCTGGCAAGACCGAGCAGCATCGGCAGCGAAGGCTGGCGACGGCCCGTTTCGAGCCGGGAGAGATGGGCGGGCGAGAGCCCTGCCCGCTGAGCGGCGGTCTCCAGGGTGAGACCACGGCTCCGGCGCAGATCGCGCAGCCGTGGCGCGATCCCGGGCAGCTCGTCGGCCGCCCCTCCGTCTGGAGGATTCATGTACCTATTGGGCCAAAATCCTGCCTGAGAGGCAAATTTCTTGCCTCTCAGGCAAAAGCACTCCGGGCCGGCTCCGGCCCGCACCCGCGCTCAGCGGTTGGCGACGGCCTGTTTCACCAGTGTCCTGCCGAAGTCCCACATCAGTCCACCGCCGCTGTGAGCGTCGTCCATCACCGCGGTGAACGCCGTGACGAACCGGTCGACGTCCGCCTCGTCGATCACCAGCGGCGGAATCAGCTTGATCACTTCCAGATGGTCGCCCGAGACCTGGGTGAGGATGCGGTGCTTCTGGAGCAGCGGCACCACCACCATCTGCGCGAAGAGCCCCTTGCGGGCCGCCTGGAGCATGGTCCAGCGGCTGCGCAGCTTGAGGGACGACGGCCGGCCGAACTCGATGCCGGTCATCAGCCCGCGCCCGCGTACCTCGTGCAGCAGCTCGTAGCGGTCGACCAGCGCGGTCAGCCGGTCGCGCAGCAGATCACCGACGCGTCGCGCATGTGCGACGGTCTCCTCGTCCTCCATCACCGCGAGGACCGCGAGCCCGGCCGCCATCGCCTGGGCGTTGGAGCCGAAGCTCGCGGAGTGCACCAGGACCCGGTCCATCGACGAGTAGACCCGGCGGAAGATCCAGTCCTTGCCCAGGGTCGCCCCGACCGGCACATAGCCGCCGGAGAGGGCCTTGGCGACACAGACCAGATCGGGCTCCACGCCCTCCTCGTGCTGGTACGCGTAGAAGTCGCCGGTGCGGCCCAGACCGGTCTGCACCTCGTCGGCGATGAGCAGGGCCTTGTGCTTGTGCAGCAGCTCCTGCGCGGCCCGCAGGAAGCCGGGGGGCGCGGCGTGGACGCCCTTGCCCTGGATCGGCTCGACGACCAGCGCCGCCACGTCGCCGCGCTTCAGCTCGCGCCGCAGGGCGTCGAGATCGCCGAGCGCGATGGCGGTGTCCGGCAGCAGGGGCGCGAAGCCGTCCCGGAAGCCGTCCTCCCCGTTGACCGAGAGGGAGCCGGTCGTCAGCCCGTGGAAGGCGTGGGCGCAGTAGAGGATCCTGGGCCGGCCGGTGGCGTAGCGGGCGAATTTCAGGGCCGTCTCGACCGCCTCGGTGCCGCTGTTGCCGAAGAAGACCCGGTCCAGGTGCGGGCTGTGCGCGAGCAGCCGCTCGGCCAGCAGTCCCGGCAGCGGCTGGCAGTCGAAGCGGGTCAGGTCGGCGAGCGAGGCGTCCAGTACGTCGTGCAGCGCCTTGCGTACGACGGGGTGGTGCCGGCCCAGGCCCATCACGCCGAACCCGGCGAGCATGTCGAGGTAGTCGTTGCCGTCCGCGTCCCAGAAGTGCGCGCCCTCGGCCCGTTCGTAGACCTTGTCGAAGCCGATGGTGCGGAGCATCCGGGGCAGCTGGTGATTGAGGTGCCTGGTGTGCAGCTCGTAGCGTTCGGCGCCGCGCTCCGCGAGGAGCCGCGCCAGGTCGAAGCCCTTGGGCCCGTCGTCCTTCATGCCCCGCTCTCCTCGGTCCTTGTCGCCGCCTCGTCGGCGGCCAGTACGGCACTGATCCGGCCGGCGATCTCGACCGGGGTGAGCCCGATGTCGGCCAGCACCTCGGCACGCTTGCCGTGCGCGAGGAACTGCTCGGGGATGCCGAAGGTGCGCAGCGGCACGTCGACCCCGGCGTCCCGCAGCGCCTGCCCCACCGCCGAGCCGACGCCACCGGCCCGGCTGTTGTCCTCGACGACGGCGACCAGCCGGTGCCGTCCGGCCAGCGGCGGCAGTGCCTCGTCGACCGGCTTGACCCAACGCGGGTCGACGACGGTGCAGCGGATCCTGGCACCGGCCAGCAGATCGGCGGCCTTCAGACAGACCGGGGCGAGCACGCCGACGGCCACGAGCAGCACATCCGCGTCCTGCGACCGGTGCAGCACGTCCATGGAGCCGATCCGGCCGACGGCCGGGACCGGCTCCCCCACCGACTCCTTGGGGAACCGGATCACGGTGGGTGCGTCGTCGACGTCGACGGCCTCGCGGAGCTGGGACCGGAGCTGGTCGGCGTCGCGCGGGGCGGCGATCCGCAGCCCGGGGACGACCTGGAGCAGGGACATGTCCCACATGCCGTTGTGCGAGGGCCCGTCGGGTCCGGTGACCCCGGCCCGGTCGAGGACGAAGGTCACCCCGCACCGGTGCAGCGCGACGTCCATCAGCAGCTGGTCGAAGGCCCGGTTGAGGAAGGTGGCGTAGACGGCGACGACCGGGTGCAGTCCGCCGGTGGCCAGTCCGGCCGCGGACACGGCGGCGTGCTGCTCGGCGATGCCGACGTCCCAGACCCGGTCGGGGAAGGCCTCGGCGAACTTCGTCAGCCCGACGGGGTGCAGCATCGCCGCCGTGATCGCCACGACGTCGGGCCGCTCCGCGCCGATCCTGGCGATCTCGTCGCCGAACACCGACGTCCAGGAGGGCCCGCCGGCCGGGAGGAGCGGGGCGCAGGTCAGCGGGTCCATCGCCCCGACGGTGTGGAACCGGTCGGCCTCGTCCAGGAGTGCGGGCGGATAGCCGCGGCCCTTCTCGGTGAGGCAGTGCACCAGCACCGGACCGTGGAAGCGTTTCGCCCGGTGCAGGGCGGATTCGACGGCGGCGACGTCGTGGCCGTCGATCGGCCCCAGGTACTTGAGCCCGAGGTCCTCGAACATGCCCTGCGGGGCGAAGGCGTCCTTGAACCCCTTCTTCGCGCCGTGCAGCGACTCGTACAGCGGCTGTCCGATGACGGGGGTCTGCCGGAGCACGTCCTTGCCCCAGGCGAGGAAGCGTTCGTAGCCGTCGGTGGTGCGGAGGGTGGCGAGGTGATCGGCGAGGCCGCCGATCGTGGGTCCGTAGGAGCGCTCGTTGTCGTTCACCACGATGATCAGCGGGCGGTCCCTGGCGGCGGCGATGTTGTTCAGCGCCTCCCAGGCCATCCCGCCGGTGAGGGCTCCGTCACCGATGACGGCCACGACGTGGTCGCTCCGCTCCAGCACCTGGTGGGCCTTGGCGAGGCCGTCGGCCCAGCCGAGCACCGTCGAGGCGTGCGAGTTCTCGATGACGTCGTGCGCGGACTCCTCGCGGGAGGGGTAGCCGGACAGGCCCCCCTTGCCCCGCAGCTTGGAGAAGTCCTGCCGCCCGGTGAGCAGTTTGTGCACATAGCTCTGGTGGCCGGTGTCCCAGAGGATGCGGTCCACGGGCGAGTCGAATGCCCGGTGCAGGGCGATGGACAGTTCCACCACTCCGAGGTTGGGCCCCAGGTGACCGCCGGTCCTGGCCACCGCCTGAATGAGGAACTGCCTGATGTCGCGGGCGAGTTCGTCGAGTTGTGCTTCGTTCAGCGCCTTGAGATCGTGCGGCCCCCGGATGCTCTCCAGAATCGTCACGCTCGGGCCCCCTCTCTGGTTCTGTTTCAGCTCACGGTGACGGTGGGAGCCCCCGACCGCGTACCCGGCCCGTCGATGCCCTCGGCGATCTTGAGGGCTTCCTCGATCAGCGTCTCGACGATCTTCGACTCGGGCACCGTCTTGATGACCTCGCCCTTCACGAAGATCTGTCCCTTGCCGTTGCCGGACGCCACACCCAGATCGGCCTCACGGGCCTCACCCGGACCGTTGACGACACAGCCCATCACGGCCACCCGCAACGGCACCTCCATGCCCTCCAGACCGGCACTGACCTGGTCCGCGAGCTTGTACACATCCACCTGCGCCCGACCGCACGACGGACACGACACGATCTCCAGCCGCCGCTGCTTCAGATTCAGCGACTCCAGGATCTGGATACCGACCTTGACCTCCTCGGCCGGCGGCGCCGACAACGACACCCGGATCGTGTCCCCGATCCCCTCCGACAACAGCGCACCGAACGCCACCGCCGACTTGATCGTCCCCTGGAACGCCGGACCCGCCTCCGTCACACCCAGATGCAGCGGATAGTCACAACGAGCCGCCAGCTGACGGTACGCATTCACCATCACCACCGGATCGTTGTGCTTCACCGAGATCTTGATGTCCCGGAAACCGTGCTCCTCGAAGAGCGACGCCTCCCACAACGCCGACTCCACCAACGCCTCCGGCGTCGCCTTCCCGTACTTCGCCAGCAACCGCGCGTCCAGCGAACCCGCGTTCACACCGATCCGGATCGGCGTCCCCGCATCCCCCGCCGCCCGCGCGATCTCCTTCACCTTGTCGTCGAACTGCTTGATGTTCCCCGGATTCACCCGCACCGCCGCACAGCCCGCATCGATCGCCGCGAACACATACTTCGGCTGGAAATGAATATCCGCGATCACCGGGATCTGCGACTTCCTCGCGATCGTCGCCAACGCATCGGCATCGTCCTGCGTCGGACACGCCACCCGCACGATCTGACAGCCCGACGCCGTCAGCTCCGCGATCTGCTGCAACGTCGCACCGATGTCCGACGTACGCGTCGTGGTCATCGACTGCACCGACACCGGCGCGTCCCCGCCCACCGCAACCGACCCGACCTGGATGCGCCGCGAGGGGCGGCGCATCGCGAGCGGCCGGGCCGGCAGCCCGGGGAGACCCAGTACGACGGGTTCTCCAGCGGTCATGACGTCACCGGTTCCCGGAGACCGTCTCGCGCGCGGCGCGCAGGGATTCCTTCAGCGATCCCATGGTGGCGAGCACGGCGGTGGGCTCGTAGCCGCAGTGCGCCATGCAGTTGGCGCAGCGCGGGTCCTTGCCCCGGCCGTACTTGTCCCAGTCGGTCTCCTCGATGAGCTGACGGTACGTCGGTACGTAGCCGTCGCTCATCAGGTAGCAGGGCCGCTGCCAGCCGAACAGCGAGTAGTTCGGGATGGCCCACGCCGTGCACGGGAAGTCCGCCTTGCCTTCCAGGAAGTCCAGGAAGAGCGGTGAGTGGTTCAGCCGCCAGCGGCCCCGGTTGCCGCCCGCGAAGGTCTTCTTGAACAGTTCGCGGGTCTGCTCGACGCCCAGGAAGTGCTCCTGGTCGGGTGCCTTCTCGTAGGCGTAGGCGGGCGAGATCATCATCTCGTCGACCTTCAGGTCGTCATTGAGGTAGTTGAGGACCTCGATGATGGTCTGGGGGGTGTCGGTGTTGAAGAAGGTGGAGTTCGTGGTGACCCGGAATCCGCGCCGCTTGGCCTCCTTGATCGCCGCCACGGCCTCGTCGAAGACGCCTTCCTTGGCGACGGATTCGTCGTGCCGTTCCCGCAGCCCGTCGATGTGCACGGCGAAGGCGAAGTACGGGGAGGGCGTGAACTTCTCGATCTTCTTCCGGAGCAGCATCGCATTGGTGCACAGGAAGACGTACTTCCTGCGGGCCACCAGCTGCCGGACGATTTCATCGATCTGCGGGTGCATCAGTGGTTCGCCGCCCGCGATGGAGACCATCGGGGCGCCCGATTCGAGGACGGCGCCCACGGCCTGGGCCACCGGCATGCGCTGCTTGAGCACGCCGGCCGGATGCTGGATCTTCCCGCAGCCCTCGCACGCGAGATTGCAGGCATACAAGGGCTCCAGCTCCACGATCAGCGGGAATTTCTCCCGCCTACGGAGCTTCTGTTCAATGAGGTACGTCGCAACCTTGATGGACTGACGGATCGGCATGGCCATCTGGCTCACCTCCTGGGGAGCAGCAAAGATCGGTGCCATTCGTAGAAAGCAGGCAGGACGGCACGGAGAACTCGGAAAGCCGATATTCCACCGCGGACGGTCCCGATGCGGACGAGCTCATGCTCCGGAGCATCCACGACCACCCGTACGGCGGCAACCGGGCGGGGCCCGGACCGCAGAGCGGTGCGCAGAGTGGCGGCGGACTCCATGTCCACCGCGATGGCTCCGGTGGCCCGCAGCCCGGTCCGCTCGTGTCCGCGTACGACATGGGCGGAGCCGGTCAGCGGACCGGTGTGGACGGTGCGGCCGGGCACCGCCCTGGCCAGGGCCTCGGCGAGCAGGCCCGGGCCGGTGCAGACCGTCGAGTCCCCGGCCTCCCGGGTCTCGTCGGCGACCACCAGGTCCCCGGGGTGCATGCCGGGCAGCAGCCCGGCACAGAACCCGGAGGCCAGGACCGCCGTGCCGGGCGCCCGGTCCGTACCGAGCACCCGTGCGACGGCCGTCTCGGCGGCCCTGGGGCCCATGCCCGTACGGAGTACGGTCACCGGGCCGGGAGCCTCGCCGGCCCTGCCCCGGCCGCTGCGCAGGGCGAACTGCTCGATGCCGAGCGCGCAGGCGATCAGCAGCGGCGCGGCGGGGCCGGCCGGCCCCGGGCCGTCGGCCATCAGGCCCCCTTGCGGACGGCCGTGCGGTCGGCGAACGGCTCGCCGTACACGTACCGCCCGAGTGCGGTGAGCGGGAACACCTGACGGTAGAGGTGGTAGTTGATGGAGAAGTCCCACGGGAATCCGGTGCCGGTGAAGTACGGCTCGTCCCAGGAGCCGTCGGCCTGCTGGGTGGCGGTGAGCCAGGCGACCCCGCGCCGCACGGCGGTGCTGTCCCGGGCTCCCGCGGCGAGCAGCGCGAGCAGCGCCCAGGCGGTCTGGGAGGCGGTCGAGGCGCCGTGCCCGATCCATTTCTCCTCCCGGTAGGAGCGCAGGTCCTCGCCCCAGCCGCCGTCGTCGTTCTGCACGGACTCCAGCCAGCCGACCGCGCGGCGGATCGCCGGATGGGTCGCGGGCAGTCCGGCGGCCACCAGTGCGGGCACCACCGAGCCTGTTCCGTATACGTAGTTGACGCCCCAGCGGCCGAACCAGGCGCCGCTCGCCTCCTGTTCGGCGAGCAGCCATTCGACGCCCCGCCGGGTGACCCGGTGACCGGCCCGTCCCTCGACGGCGAGCATCTCCACCACGTGCCCGGTGACATCGGCGGACGGCGGGTCGATGACCTCGCCGAAGTCGCAGAAGGGCAGCCGGTTGGGGAAGGCGCTGGTGTTGTCCGCGTCGAAGGCGCCCCAGGCCCCGTTCCGGGACTGCATGCCGATGTTCCAGCGGACGCCGCGCTTGATCGCGGCCTCGATGCGGGCCCGGTCGGGGTGACGGACCCGGCGCAGCGCGAGAACCACCTCGGCGGTGTCGTCGATGTCCGGGTAGTTGTCGTTGTGGAATTCGAAGGCCCAGCCGCCCGGGTTGAGTCGGGGACGGCGTACGGACCAGTCGCCGGGCCGGACGATCTCCTCGCCGAGCATCCAGTCCGCGGCCCGGACGAGCGCCGGGTGGTCGGGGCTGACCCCGGCGTCGGCGAGCGCGATGGTGGCGAGGCAGGTGTCCCAGACCGGGGACTGGCATGCCTCGATCATGCGGGCGCCGTCCTCGCGCCACACGGCGAACCGGTCGAGCGATTCGAGGCCGGCACGCATCACCGGGTGGTTCAGGTCGTAGCCGAGCAGGTGCAGGGCGATGACGGAGTACACCGCGGGGGGCTGGATCCCTCCCCAGCAGCCGTCGTTCTCCTGGCGTTCGATGATCCAGCGGGCCGCGGCGTTCATCGCGGTCCGGCGCAGCTTGCGCGGTGCGATCCGGTGGTAGACGTGCAGCGCCTTGTCCAGGCGCTGGAAGACGCCGTCCCAGCTGGCGGCCGGTGCGGGGCGCCTGGGCGGGTTCGGGTTGTCCGGATCGGTGTGCAGTTCGTCGAGCGGGAAGGGGGCCGGGCGTACCGGCCGCTTCGCCGAGACGATGGTGAGCGGCACAATGGTCTGGCGGGCCCAGCAGCCGAAGTCGTAGATGTTGAGCGGGGCCCATTTGGGAAAGAACATCAGCTCGGGCGGGAGTTCCGGCAGGTCGTCCCATTTCCACCAGCCGAACAGGGCCAGCCAGATCCGGGTGAAGACCCGGGCGGACGCGATGCCGCCCTGTTCCCGGATCCATCCGGAGGCGCGGGCCATGTGCGGTTCGTCCGGCCGGTCCCCGGCCAGCCGCAGGGCCACATACGCCTCGATGGTGGTGGAGAGTTCACCGGGGCCGCCGTGGAAGGTCGCCCAGGTGCCGTCGCCCAGCTGCTCGCCGCGGATGAAGCGGCCGGCCGCCCGGACGGTGTCCGGGTCCTGGATGCCGAGGAATTGACGGAGCAGCAGGTCCTCGGCGTCCATCGTGACGTTGGTGGCGAGGTCTCCCTTCCACCAGCCCTGCTCGTCCTGTCTGCCGAGGAGGTGCTCCACCGAGCGTTCCGCGGCCCGCCGCGCGGCGGCGAGCACGTCGTCCGCGGCGATGGTTGTGTCGGTCGGTTTACTGGCCGAGGCTGCGCGGGGGTTCACGGCCCCGGTGCTTCCGTCGGTCGTCGCTGTCATGGCTTCCCCTTCGTGCAGTCAGGTCCTCTGCTGTGCTGGGGTCTCCGTCGGCCGGGGGCCCCGCCAGGGCGCCGGCCGGCGCCTGCGAGTCATATGGAGCAGATAGTGATCATCTCTTTCGTACGACGACGAAGTCCGCGAGCGCTGTGAGCTGCGCCCGCACGGTCTGCGGCATGTCGATGCGGTGCAGCGCCTCGATGGCGACCGCGTGCTGTCGACGGGCCTCCTGGGCGGTCCACTCGCGGCCGCCCGCCTCCTCGATGAGTGCCGCACGCGCGGCGAACTCCTCTTCGGAGAAGCTGTCGAAATCGCTGCTCTTGGCGTCGGCGGCGAGCAGTTCGCCCAGGCGCTCCGACGCCGGGCCGCCCGCGGCGAGCGCGGCGACGACCGGCAGGGACTTCTTGCGCTGACGCAGGTCGCTCCAGGTCTGCTTGCCGGTGGACTCGGGGTCGCCCCAGATGCCGAGCAGGTCGTCGACGGCCTGGAAGGCGAGACCGAGGTGGTAGCCGTACGCCTCCAGGGTGTCGGCGGTCCGGTCGTCGGCGCCGCCGAGGACCGCGCCGATGGAGCAGGCGCAGGCGAGCAGGGCACCGGTCTTGTTGCCCTCCATCTCCAGGCATTCCTCGACGGTGACCCGCTCGCGGTGCTCGTAGGAGATGTCCTGGGCCTGGCCGTCGATGAGCTTGCGGCTGGCCGCGGTCAGCCGGCGGGTCGCCCGGCCCGCCTCCGCGGTGCCGAGCTCCAGCAGGACCTCGTTGGCGAGGGCGAAGAGCGCGTCGCCGACGAGGATCGCCTGGGCGGGGCCGTGCACCTTCCAGACGGTGTCGCGGTGGCGGCGCTGTTCGTCGCCGTCCATCAGGTCGTCGTGCAGCAGCGAGAAGTTGTGCACGAGTTCGACGGCCACGGCGCCGGGGACGCCGGCCTCGGCGGCGGCGCCGGCGGCCTCCGCGGACAGCAGGGCGAGGGCCGGACGGACGGCCTTGCCACCGTCGCCGTCGGCGGGCTGTCCCTGGGCGTCGATCCAGCCGAAGTGGTAGGCGGCGACGGTGTTCATGGGCGGTGCGAGCCGGTCGACGGCGGCCCGGAGCACCGGCGTGGAAAGGGCCCGTCCGCGCTCCAGAAGCGCGGTGACGTCCGTGGTGTCGGCCACGGTGTCGAAAGCCGGATTGGCCGGGGTCACTGACTCTCCTCTTGTTCCGGTGGTACTGCTCATGCCGCCTCCTGCAGCGGATGTTCTTGGGGACGGCCGAGCGCCCGGAGGGCCGCGTCGGCCGCGCTGAACCCGCTGCGGACGGCGCCCTCCATCGTCGCGGGCCAGCCGGTGGCCGTCCATGCGCCGGCCAGGCAGAGGCCCGGGGCGCGGGTGCGGGCACCGGGCCGCAGCCGGCCGACGCCGGGGGCGGGGGCGAAGGTCGCCGTGCGCTCCCTGGTCACGAAGAAGTCCCTGATACCGGCCCCGCGTGCGGCGGGCAGGAGCCGCTCCAGCTCGGGCAGGTAGCGGCGGCGCAGTTCGGCGACGGGAAGGTCGATCTCCTCGTCGGCGGCGGACTGGGACACCGCGAGGTACTGCCCGGGGCCGGTGAGGCCCGAGGCGTCGGTGCGGTCGAAGACCCACTGGACCGGGGAGCCGAGCGCGGTGAAGAACGGGCGGCGCAGCACCTTGCGGTCGTAGACGACGTGCACGTTGAGGATCGGCGAGGTGCCGATGTCGAGCAGCCGCCCGGGTTCGTCGAGTGCGCCCTCGGGCAGCAGGTCGTGCGTCTCGCGCTGGGGTACGGCGAGGACGACGGTGTCCGCCTCGATCCGTTCGCCGCCGGTGTCCACGGTCCAGCGGCCCTCCTCCGTACGGGTGAGGGCCGCGGCCTTGGTGCGCAGTTCGGTGCGGACCCCGGCGGAGTCGAGGGCCTTGCGGGCCAGCGTGTCGTGCACCTCGCCGAGCGGCACGCTCGCCCAGCCGATGTCGGCGGCGCCGGGCTCGGAGAGGAGTCCGGTCTTGAAGACCTTCGCGGCCAGGGCCAGCGAGGAGTTCGGCGCGGTGGCATTCAGCGTGGCGACGCCGACCAGGTCCCACAGGGCCTCGATGGTGCGCGGCGACTGGCCGTGCCGGGCGAGCCAGCTGCCGAAGTCGACGGTGTCGAGCGCGGGGTCGTCGGGGTCGAGGCGGCCGAGCGCCAGTGCGGCGCGGCCGACACCGGCCCGCTCGGCGAGCGAGAGGTGTGGGTAGCCGGCCAGTCCGGCGGCCAGGTGGAAGGGCACCGGCAGCGCGTTGCGGCGCAGCCGTCCGAGCCGGGGGCCCGAGGGGCGCCCGACGTCGAGAACGGGCACGTCCAAACGGTTTTGCAGGGGCGCCAGACGCGTCCCGTCGACGCGGTCGAGGAACCAGCGGTAGGCGGTGCAGCAGCGCAGATAGACATGCTGTCCGTTGTCGACCGTCAGTTCGCCGCGCCGGAAGGAGAAGGCGAGGCCGCCGAGCCGGGGCCGGCCTTCGAGCAGGGTCACGTCAAGCCCGGCGTCGGCGAGACGCAGCGCCGAGGTGATGCCGGCGAGGCCGCCACCGATCACGACCGCGCGGGAGGAGCGCGGGGTGCCGTCCGTCATGCGTCCTCCTTCCGCCGGGTCACTTCAGTCAGGGACGCGTCGGCGCCGCGGAGGGTTGATCGCCGGGCCGATCGGTTCTCCGTGCTGCACATGGTGCGCGAGAACTCCGCACGGCGCATCAGACACGCCCCCGGGTGGTGCGCCGGGAGATGTACCGGGCGTCGAGCCCCGACAGTCCGCGCACCGCGACGTACGCCTTCTCGTGGCCCGGCAGCGAGACCCGGCCGCGCAGCACCGCCTCGGGGTCGCGCTCGATCCGGTCGAGCAGCCGCCGGTAGATGCCCGCCATGGCCGCGACACACGCGCCGCTGCGCCGGTCCAGCATGGGCAGCAGCCGGTAGCCCTCGGCGAACAGCGTGCGGGCGCGCCGCACCTCGAAGTGGACGAGGCCCGCGAAGTCGGCGCCGGGCGGCGGGGTGGCCCGGTGGAAGCCGGCCGAGCAGCCGAACTTGGCGAGGTCGTCGGCGGGCAGATACGTACGTCCGTTGCCGGCGTCCTCCCGGACGTCGCGCAGGATGTTGGTCAGCTGGAGCGCGAGCCCGAGCGTGTCGGCGTACTCCGCGGCCCGGTCGGCGCCCGGGGCACCGGGCTCGGTGCCGAAGACACCCAGGCTGAGGCGGCCGATGGCACCCGCGACACAGCGGCAGTAGACCTTGAGGTCGTCCCAGGTCTCGTACGTCGCACCGCGCACGTCCATCAGCACGCCGTCGATGAGCTCGTCGAGCCCACCGAGCGGGAGCGGGAATCTGCGCGCGGCGTCGGCGAGCGCGACGGCCACCGGGTCGGTGTCGTCCTCGTCGACCGCTCCGTCCCGGATCCGGTCCAGGACGGTACGGGTGCCCTCCAGGCGGGTCCGCTTGGTGTCCGCGTCCAGTTCGCCGTCGCCGATGTCGTCGACCCGACGGGAGAAGGCGTACAGCGCCGACATGGCCTGCCGCTTCTCGGCCGGCAGCAGCCTGATGCCGTACGCGAAGTTACGCGCCTGCTGTCCGGTGACCGCCTCGCAGTAACTGTATGCGGCCTGTACCGGTGCCGACATGTACGTCGTCTGTCCCTCCACGGTCCGGCTCACCCCTCTCTACGCGCTCTTCGCAAGACAACTCCCGCCTCACGCAGCAGGCTGGGCTTGGTGGGCTTGGGCGGTCCGGGCAGTACGTCGAACCCGGCGGCCGCGATCGCGGTGAGGGCGGCGCGCCCCCCTCCCACGAATCCGGCGAGAAGCAGCTTGAGCCTGCCGTGGACGCTACCCACCAGCGGGGTGCCTTCATTCAGCAATTCGCGGGCGCGTTCCGCCTCGTACGCGACCAGTGAACGCACCGACGCGCCCCCCGAGGGGGCGGCCAGATCGGCCTCCGTGACATGGAACCTGGCCATGTCCTCGGCGGGCAGGTAGATCCGGTCGCGGCCGAGGTCCTCGGTGACGTCCTGGAGATGCTCGACGATCTGCAGGGCGGTGCAGACGGCGTCGGAGCGGCGGATGCGTTCGGGGGCGGCGGTGCCGGTGATCTGCAGGACCAGCCGGCCCACCGGGTTGGCGGAGAGCTCGCAGTAGGCCAGGAGTTCCTCGTAGGTCCCGTAGCGGCGGACCTTCTGGTCCTGCCGGTTCGCCTCGATGAGGCCGAGGAAGGGCTCCGGGGTGAGCGCGCAGCGCCGCACGGTGGGGAGCAGGGCGCGCAGCAGGGGGTGGCGGGGTCCGTCGCCCGAGGTGTCGAAGACCCGGCGCAGGTCGGCCTCGAAGGCGTCGAGCACGGCGAGCCGGTCATCGGCCCGCGCGGGATCGACGCCGAGGTGGCGGGCGTCGCCGCCACCGGGGGCGAGATCGCCGTCGCCGATGTCGTCGACCAGACGCGCGTAGCCGTAGACGGCCATCAGGTCGTCGCGCCAGGCGCGGGGAAGGAAGAACGGGGCTACGGGGAAATTCTCGTCCGCCGCCTTGTCGAGGGTGCTGGGTACGGCGCCGTCGGGGTGCGCCTGCCGGGTACGGGTCACCACGGACCGCCCGGCGCTGGGACGGCGTGAGCACCTCGGAGCTGGAGATCTTCCGTCATTGCCGTCACATCTCCCGTTCTACACTGCTGACCCAAAACATCCCATTCCGGACACGCCGCCCGCTCTGCCGAGTGCGGAGCGCTGCCTACGGGCCGTACGGCCAGGCACTATCGCCCCACTTGCCTCGAATCAGCACCGGTACAGCTTACGTTGTACAACGCTCATCCATACGGCGGGGTGTCGGGCGCGTCGTGGTGTCCCGTGCCGCCCCGCCAACCTTCCCCGCATCCAAGGGGATTGACGTCATCCGACGGGACGAGATCCTGACCGCGGCATACCGCCGGGCGTGGAGAGCGCCGGCGGCGGTCCGCGGTCCGGACACCGGGACGGCCCCCGCCGGAACGTTCCGGTGGAGGCCGCCCCGGTGTCGCGGGACCGGACGAACCGCTACTTTCCGGTCTCGCGCTCGTACGCCTTGAGCACCTCGTCCGTCGGACCGTCCATCAGCAGCTCGCCCTTCTCCAGCCACAGCACCCGGTCGCAGGTGTCCCTGATGGACTTGTTGCTGTGACTGACCAGGAAGACGGTGCCGGCCTCCTTGCGGAGCTCCCTGATGCGCTTCTCGGAGCGGATCTGGAACTTGCGGTCACCGGTCGCCAGCGCCTCGTCGATCATGAGGACGTCATGGTTCTTGGCCGCCGCGATGGAGAATCGCAGGCGTGCGGCCATGCCGGAGGAGTACGTACGCATCGGCAGGGTGATGAAGTCGCCCTTCTCGTTGATGCCGGAGAAGTCGACGATGCCCTGGTAGCGCTCACGGATCTCCTCGCGCGACATGCCCATCGCGAGACCGCCGAGCACCACGTTGCGCTCACCGGTCAGATCGCTCATCAGCGCCGCGTTCACCCCGAGCAGTGAGGGCTGCCCGTCGGTGTAGACCTTGCCGTGCTCGGTCGGCAGCAGGCCGGCGATGGCCCGCAGCAGGGTCGACTTGCCGGAGCCGTTGGTGCCGATGAGGCCGATCGCCTCGCCCCGGTAGGCGGTGAAGGAGACGCCGCGGACGGCGTGCACCTTGCGCACCCCGCGCGATTCGCCCTTGCCGCGCCGCATGATCCGGCTCAGTGCCGCGGTCGCGCTGCCCTTGCCGCCGCCGGCGCCGTTGACGCGGTACACGATGTGCACGTCGTCGGCGATGACGGTGGGGACGCGCCCCGGAGTCTTGTCGTCAGCCACGGCCGTACCGTTCCTCTGCCTTCCAGAAGTACACGAAGCCCACCAGGCCGATCAGGACCGCCCAGGCAAGCGCCACGATCCAGACGTGTGACGGCAGGTTGCCCGAGCCGTAGCCGTCGATCAGCGCGAAGCGGACCAGGTCCATGTAGATGGCCGCCGGGTTGTACTGCAGAACGTTGGCGATCCAGTCCGGCTTGTCCTTCAGCATCACCGGGATGGAGAACATGACGCCCGACGCGTACATCCAGGTCCGCATGACGAACGGCATCAGCTGCGCGAGGTCGGGGGTCTTGCTGCCCAGCCTGGCCATGATCAGCGCCAGACCGGTGTTGAAGACGAACTGCATGACCAGCGCCGGGACGATCAGCAGCCAGGAGAGGCTCGGGTAGCTGCCGAAGGCGATCGCCACGGCCGCGAGCACGATCATCGAGAACAGCAGCTGCTGGAGCTGCTGGAGCGAGAACGAGACCGGCAGCGAGGCGCGCGGGAAGTGCAGTGCCCGGACCAGTCCCAGATTGCCGGAAATGGCCCGCACGCCCGCCATCACCGAACTCTGGGTGAAGGTGAAGACGAAGACGCCGGTCACCAGGAACGGGATGAAGACCTCCTGGGTCATTCCCTTCCTGGTCCCCAGGATCAGCCCGAAGATCAAGTAGTAGACCAGGGCGTTCAGCAGCGGTGTGGCCACCTGCCAGAGCTGGCCCAGCTTCGCCTGGCTGTACTGGGCGGTCAGCTTCGCCCTGGAGAACGCCAGGATGAAGTGGCGCCGACCCCAGAGCTGCCGGATGTACTCGAAGAGCCCTGGCCGGGCGCCGCTCACCGTCAGGCCGTACTTGGCGGCCAGCGCGGCCGAGGTCAGGCCGTCGTCGGCGGATGGTGGGGTGCTCAATGCGACCGCACCATCGTGGGTTGTGTCACTCACCAGATGAAACTCTCGTATTCAGGATGCGCAGCCAGTCGCGGGCGCGGCTCGGAGCGGACAGGTCCCGTGAAGAAAACGTACGTCCCATGCTCTCAGAGGTGAGCCTCTCAGATCACGGGAGGGCGGCCCAGTCTGGTCAGCCGCCAGACCGTGCGCCATTTCATCGGGCGGCGGGTGCCGCAGGGCGTGGCCCAGCCTTCCCGGAAGCCGCCGAGCCAGGCCTTCAGCGCCGGGCCCGAGGGCCTGCGGACCAGGGTCAGCAGCAGCCACACCCCGAGGTAGACGGGGACCAGCGGCGCGGGCAGATTGCGACGGGCCAGCCAGACCCGGTTGCGGGCCACCATCCGGTGGTACACCGCGTGCCGCGAGGGGGCGGTCGTCGGGTGGTTGAGGACCATGTCCGCGCGGTAGTCGATCATCCAGCCGGCGTCCAGCGCCCGCCAGGCGAGATCGGTCTCCTCGTGCGCGTAGAAGAACCGGCCGGGCAGCGGACCGACCTCGGCGATGACCTTGGTCCGTACGGCGTTGGCGCCGCCCAGGAAGGTCGTCACACGTGAGGAGCGCATCGGGTCGGCGGCACGCAGCCGGGGCACGTGGCGGCGCTGGGTGGCCCCGGTGTCCGGGTCGGCGATGCGGAAGCTGATGATGCCCAGCCCGGGATCGGCCGCGAAGGCCTGCCGGCAGAGCTCGGCGGTGTCGCTGAGCGGCAGCAGTCCGTCGTCGTCGAGGAAGAGCAGGGCGTCCACGTCGGCGCCGGACGGGCCGAAGGCCTCGATCCCGACGTTGCGGCCGCCGGGGATGCCCAGGTTCTCGGGCAGCTCGACGGTCCGCACCCCCGCGGGAACGTCCGGCACGGGGGCGCCGTTGCCGACGACCACCACCTCGATCCGGTCGCCGTCCTGCCCGGCGACCGAATCGAGGAGAGCGCGGAGCTCGTCGGGGCGGTTGCCCATCGTGATGACGACCGCGCCGAGTTTCATGGGAGTGCTCACTTCAGCCTGCTCGACGCCAGGATCGACACGAGGTGCAGGAGCGTCTGGAGGAGCGCGATGCCGGCCAGCACCGCGACCATGAGACGGCTGAAGAACAGGTCGTCACGGACCGCGTCGAGGACGGCCGCCACCAGGATGACCAGGGACGCCTCGACCCCGAGGATGAGCCGGTGGAACTTGAGCGCGCCGGCGGCACGCCGGGCGAACGCCATGCCGGACGAGCGCGGCTCCGAGGCGGCCTCCTTGACCGGCGGCAGTCCGCCCTGGTGGCGCGCGACACCCACGAGGTCGGTCTCGGCCTTGATCAGGATGGCGCCGAGGGCCGCGAGCGTACCGAGGAAGGCCCAGAGCCAGTCGATCCGTCCGCTGCCCCACAGGTCGGCGGCGCGCAGGCCGAAGCCGACCAGCACGGCCGCGTCGCAGAGGTACGCGCCGACCCGGTCCAGGTAGACCCCGCCCAGCGAGAACTGCTTCTTCCAGCGGGCCACCTCGCCGTCGACGCAGTCGAGCAGCAGGTAGAGCTGGACGGCGAGCACTCCGAGGAGCGCGCCGGGGATGCCGGGGACGAGCAGGGCCGGTGCGGCGAGCACGCCCGCGACCGTCATCACGTAGGTCAGCTGGTTGGGCGTGACCCTGGTGTTCACCAGGTGCCGGTCGATGCGCAGCGAGATCTCGCGCATGTAGAGCCGACCCGCCCAGTGCTCACCGCTGCGCCGGTCCTTCACACCCGGCGGGTGCACGACCGGACGGAGTTCAGCTATGGATGGCTTTTGCATAGTCGGCGTACGCGTCCCTGATCTGGTCGGTGGACAGGTTGAGGTGTTCCAGGATCGTGAAGCGCCCCGGACGGGTCTGCGGGGCGTAGTCGACGGCCTGGACGAACTCGTCGGCGGTGAAACCGATCTCTTCGGGCACGACCGGCAGTCCGTGGCGGCGCAGGGTGGCCACCATCTGCAGCGACTCCTCGCGGGCGCCGCGCAGATGCATGGCGAAGCAGGCGCCGAGGCCGACCTGCTCACCGTGACTGGCGGCGCGCCTGGGGTACAGCAGGTCGAAGGCGTGGTTGATCTCGTGGCAGGCGCCGGAGGCCGGCCGGGAGTCCCCGGCGACGGACATCGAGATACCGGTGAGCACCAGGCCCTCGGCCAGCACCTTGAGGAAGCCGTCGTCGCCGATCCCGCCGGGGTGGCGCAGCACGGCCTCGCCCGCCTGCCGGGCCATGGCCGCCGCGAGTCCGTCGATCTCCTCGCCGTCGACCTCGTGGGCGAGCTCCCAGTCGGCCACGCAGGAGATGTTGGAGACCGCGTCGCCGATGCCGGAGCGCACGAAGCGGGCCGGTGCCTGGCGGACGATGTCGAGGTCGATGACCACGGCGATCGGGGTGGGTACTCCGTAGGAGCCCCGGCCGTTGTCGTTGTCGAGCGTCGCGACCGGCGAGCAGAGGCCGTCGTGGGCGAGGTTCGTCGCCACCGCGACCATGGGCAGCCCGACCCGCGCCGCGGCGTACTTCGCCACGTCGACGATCTTGCCGCCGCCGAGGCCGACCACGGCGTCGTACCGGTTGCCCTTGATGTCGTCGGCCAGCTTGACCGCCGAGTCGAGGGTGCCGTCGGCCACGGGGTACCAGTGGGCTCCGGGCAGCGCGGGCGTCAGCCGCTCGCGCAGGGCACGCCCCGAGCCGTCGCTGATCGCGACGGCGAGCTTGCCGGAGGCGGAGATCCGCTGGTCGGCGAGGAGGCCGGCCAGATCGTCCAGGGCGCCGCGACGGATGTCGACGACGACCGGGGACGGGATGAGCCGGGTCAGTACTGGCACGCGATCTCACGGCCCTTCGCGAGGTCGTCGTGGTTGTCGATCTCCACCCACGTGACTTCGCCGATGGGGGCCACGTCGATGGTGAAGCCGCGGTTCACGAGCTCCTGGTAGCCGTCCTCGTAGTAGAGGTCGGGGTCGCGCTCGAAGGTCGCCTTCAGCGCGTCCGCGAGCTCCTCGGCGGCCTCGGGCTCGATGAGGGTGACGCCGATGTACTCACCGGTCGCGGTGGCCGGGTCCATGAGCTTGGTGATGCGCCGCACACCCTTGCCGTCCTCGGTGACGACCTTCATCTCCTCGTCGGCGAGGTGCTTCACCGTGTCGAGGGCGAGAATGATCTGCCGCCCGTCGCCGCGGGCGGCGAGCAGGGTCTTCTCGACGGAGACCGGGTGGACGGTGTCGCCGTTGGCCAGGATGACACCGCGCTTGAGGACCTCGCGGGCGCACCACAGGGAGTAGGCGTTGTTCCACTCCTCGGCCTTGTCGTTGTCGATCAGGGTGAGCGTCACGCCGTACTTGGCCTCGAACTCTGCCTTGCGGTCGTACACGGCCTCCTTGCGGTAGCCGACGACGACGGCGACCTCGGTGATGCCTATCTCCGCGAAGTTGGCCAGCGTGAGGTCCAGCACCGTCTTCGCGGCACCGTCCTGCTCAGGACCCACGGGCACGAGCGCCTTCGGAAGCGTGTCGGTGTAGGGGCGCAGACGCCGTCCAGCACCGGCTGCCAGTACGAGGCCGATCATGCGGGTTCTCCTTCGTCGTGAACGGCGGGTGCTCCGGAGGACACCCAGAAGCGGATGGACTCCACGAGCACCACCAGTGCCACCGCCACCGCGAGGGTGGTGAGTGCCACGGTGAAAGCCGAATGCTGAGTGAATACGGCGGCGAGTACGGCCACCACCAGGGTGCGGCCCTCGTGCCCACCGATCGTGCGTACCAGCCACTGGGGCGGCGCGCCGGTGCCGCCGCGAATGCGGTACACCGTGTCGTAGTGATGGTAGGCGACTGCCGAGACCAGCCCGAAGGCCGCGGGAAGGGCTCCCGGGACATCGCTGCGGGCCGCGAGGATCAGGACCGTGCAGTACTCGGCCGCCCTGAATATCGGGGGCACGAGCCAGTCGAGCGCGCCCTTGAGCGGGCGGGCCACCGCCACGCCGGAGCAGATGGCGTAGAAGACCGCGGCGAAGATCATCTGCTTGCTGCCGAAGGGCTGCTGCAGGGCGGCGGCGATCAGCGCTCCGGCGCCGACGAGTGCGATCACCGGGGCGCTCCAGGCGCCCGGGATCCGGGGGCCGTGGGCCGCGACGAACTGGGCGACCGGTCCGGAGTCGGCCAGCTCGGCCAGTGCCAGGGCGGCCCGGTCGGTGCGCTCCGCCTTGCGGGTCAGCGAGCGCAGCAGCCGGCCGGCGGTGGTGTAGCAGGCCGCGAAGGCGCAGCCGATGAGCAGGGCGTAGAAGACGATCCGGGGGGTGGTCACCGCGGTCAGTACCGCGATCATCGCCCAGCGCTCACCGATCGGCAGCACGATCATCCGGCGCACCCAGACGGTCCAGCCGACGCTGTCGAGCCGGTCGGAGAGTGCCGCCGTGGGGCTGGAATTGGCCACCGCGTCGTGGTTGGCCTCGTTGAACGAGAAGTCGATGACGTGCCGGCAGGCCTGGAGCACCATCGCGCCGAGGGCGAGTGCCCATACGTCGTCGCCACCGCGGGCGGCACCGAGCGCGAGGCCCGCGTAGTAGGCGTACTCCTTGGCCCGGTCGAAGGTCGCGTCCAGCCAGGCGCCCATCGTCGAGTACTGCAGGGAGTAGCGGGCGAGCTGCCCGTCGGTGCAGTCCAGGACGAACGAGAACAGCAGCAGCAGACCGGCCGCGACGTAGCCGCCGCGGGTGCCGGTCGCCGCGCTGCCGGCCGCGATCAGCGCGGTCAGCAGGGACGCGGTGGTGACCTGGTTCGGCGTGAGGCCGCGGCGGGCGCACCAGCGGGCGATGTAGCGGGAGTAGGGGCTGATGAAGAACGTGGTGAAGAAGCCGTCGTGGGCCTTCACCGCGCTGCGCAGCCGCACCGCCTCGTCGTCGACCGAGGCGCGGGCGCTCTCCGCCTCGGCGCGCGCGGGTGCGTCCGTCGGCACGGCGGCGACCAGCGAGCCCAGCTCGGGGCGCTGCACGGGGGTGCCCCCGGCGTCCATGGTGACGGCGAGGCGGCCCGGCACGGTGCGGTCGGTGACCGGTACGGCGGGCGCGCCCGTGGGGACGCCGGCGCCGACGGCCTCGGCCGTGGTGTCCAGGGCCCGGACGAGCGCGGGTCGGGCCTCCGGCTGCGCGGTGAGCGCTCCGGGCACGGTGGCGGCGGGGAAGCGGGGGTCGGTCAGTCCGAGCCGCAGGGCGTGGACATGGCCGACGAAACGGGGGTCGACCAGTGCGACGCGGCGGTCGGCGGGGACGGCCGAGAGCAGCCGTGCGGCCTCGGTCACATCGGCGGCGACCTGGACGTCGAAGCCCAGCGACCGCAGGTCGTCCGTGAGCGACGACCCGGGTACCGGTGCACCGGTGAGGATGGCGGTCGACAGACGAACTCACTCCTTGGTGCTGACGGGGTCGGCGCGCGACAGTGCGGCCCGGATGCGGGCCGGCGGCACGTCGGCAGAGGCTATCGGATGAACGGAAGCGCGAGTTCACTGACCGTTTGCGCTCTGTTCGGGGCGGACCGGCATCATGCGACGCCGTCCGCGATCATCATCGTCGATCGCCGCCTCGCCTGACAAAACGCGAGAGTGCGGCCCCGGCCGGGCTCCTCGCGCCACCCCGCTGACCTGCGGGCATTTACGCAGGTCAGAGCATATGACAACGGTGTTCAGTGCCGTGTTGCCGGATACCCCCCACCCGTAGTTCACTGGCACTGCCCGGGCCGACCGCGTCCGGGACCGAGCAACGACCGGGAGGCGTTCCCCATGGGGGCAGGGCACGACCACGGGCACACACACGGCGGGCCGCCGCCCACCGGCACGGCAGCCGCCGCGTACCGGGGGCGGCTGCGGATCGCGCTCGGCATCACACTCACCGTGATGGTCGTCGAGATCGTCGGCGGGGTGCTCGCCGACTCGCTCGCGCTGATCGCCGACGCGGCCCACATGGCGACCGACGCCCTCGGCCTGGGCATGGCGCTGCTGGCGATCCACTTCGCCAACCGGCCGGCCGGGGTCAACCGCACCTTCGGCTACGCCCGCGCCGAGATCCTCGCCGCTCTGGCCAACTGTCTGCTGCTGCTCGGGGTGGGCGGCTTCCTGCTCTTCGAGGCCGTCGAGCGCTTCATCACCCCGGCCGAGACCCGGGGCGGACTGACGATCGTGTTCGCCCTGGTCGGCATGGTCGCCAACATGGTCTCGCTGTCGCTGCTGATGCGCGGGCAGAAGGACAGCCTCAATGTGCGCGGCGCCTATCTGGAGGTGCTCGCCGACACGCTCGGCTCGTTCGCGGTGCTGGTCTCGGCGGGGATCATCCTGGCCACCGGCTGGCAGGCCGCCGACCCGATCGCCTCGCTGGTCATCGGCCTGATGATCGTCCCCCGTACCGTGAAGCTGCTCAGGGAGACGCTCAACGTGCTGCTGGAGTCGGCGCCCAAGGGGGTCGACATGGGAGAGGTGCGGGCCCACATCACCGCGCTGCCCGGGGTACTGGACGTGCACGACCTGCACGCCTGGACGATCACCTCGGGGATGCCGGTGCTGTCCGCCCATGTGGTGGTGCGCCAGGACATGCTCGACTCGATCGGCCACGAGAAGCTCCTCCATGAGCTGCAGGGCTGCCTCGGTGTCCACTTCGACGTGGAGCACTGCACCTTCCAGCTGGAGCCGAGCGGTCATGCCGAGCACGAGGCCAGGCTCTGCCACTGACCGGCCCCCCGGCCCCGGTCCGCCGGGCCATGTAGGGTATTCGCAGAGGCGTTCGGCCTCCCCATGTGCGAGAGAGGAGCTGAGGTTGATGACCGTCGCGACGGCGCCCGCCCGGCGCAGCATCCGGTCCCTCCTCATCTCCCGGGTTCTCGGCTAGCGCCTCGACTCCCACCGGGTCGACCCGTTGGCCGGAGCCCTCGCCAGCAAGGGTTCCCACGTTGACCGACAACGATCACGCCGTCCGTACCGCGGCGTTCTTCTCCCTGCACCACGGCCTGCCCCGGCAGAGCCCCGGCTCCGACGCCACCACCCGGCGGCTGCTGGAGCTCACCGGCCCGTTGCCGCGCCGTCCGCGCGTCCTGGATCTGGGCTGCGGGCCCGGCCGCGCCGCGCTGCTCCTCGCCGCGGAGGCGGGTGCCGAGGTGACCGCCGTCGACCTCCACCGGCCGTTCCTCGACGAACTGCGCGAGGCCGCCGGGGCCCGCGGGCTCGGCGACCGCATCCGTACGGTCCGGGCCGACATGGCGGACCTGTCCGGCCCCGACTTCCCCGACGGGTCCTTCGACCTCGTCTGGGCCGAGGGCTCCGCGTACAACATCGGTTTCGACACCGCGCTGCGTGACTGGAAGCGGCTGCTCGCCCCGGGCGGCTCCCTCGTCGTCACCGACTGCGTCTGGACCACGGACGCGCCGACGGCCGGGGCGCGCGCCTTCTGGGAGCAGCAGACGTCGATGCGCCCCGTGGCGGGCAACACCGCGGCGGCCGTCGCGGCCGGATACCACGTCCTCGGGGTGCTGGTGCAGCCCGACGGCGACTGGGACGAGTACTACGTCCCGCTCGCCGGACGCGTGGAGAGCGCCGATGCGTCCGCTCCCGGCATGAAGTGGGCGCTCGCGGCGACCCGCGAGGAGCTGGCCGTGCGACGCGACCACGGCACGGAGTACGGCTACGCCGGCTACGTGCTGCGCCCCGTCGATCCCCGCTGGCCGGCCCGGCCGGAGACGGCGGCGGACGCGGCGGCCGTCCACGCGGTCAACGCCGCGGCTTTCCCGACTCCGGACGAGGCCGATCTCGTCGATGCGCTGCGGGCCGATCCGGCGGCCTGGCTGCCCGGCCTCGGCCGGGTGGCGACGGACGGCCCGGACGGGGACATCGCGGCGTACGCCCTGCTGACCCGGTGCCGGGTCGGGGACGCGCCGGCGCTCGCGCTGGCGCCGGTGGCCACGGTCCCGGAGCACCAGCGCCGGGGCGCGGGACAGGCCGTGGTGCGTGCGGTGCTCGACGCGGCAAGGCTGCGCGGCGAATCACTCGTCCTGGTGCTCGGTCATCCCGATTACTACCCGAGGTTCGGTTTCGTGCCGGCGTCGCGGTACGGGATCCGGCCGGGCTTCGACGTACCGGACGAGGCGATGATGGCCCTGGTGCTGGACGGGTCCGCGCCGGTGCCGCGGGGCACGATCCACTACCCGGCCGCCTTCGGCGTCTGACGCACCGTCCGGTCCCGTCGCGCCCCGCGGTGCGGCGGGACCGGACATGCCAGACCCCGAGGTGCGGACAAGCGGCTTTTGTACGGCAGACTTGACCGGAATCGACGGGACCGGCGCACCGGGCCGGGACCATAGCGAAGGATGGGTATGCCGACCACACCAGCCACCGCGGCGCACAGCTCGTCGAACGGCACAGCAGAAGCGATCATGCTCGAACTGGTCGACGAGGACGGCACCACCATCGGTACGGCGGAGAAGCTCGCCGCCCATCAGCCGCCCGGTCAGCTGCACCGCGCCTTCTCCGTGTTCCTCTTCGACGAGCAGGGCAGGCTGCTGCTCCAGCGCCGCGCACTCGGCAAGTACCACTCCCCCGGTGTCTGGTCGAACACCTGCTGCGGCCACCCCTACCCCGGCGAGGCCCCCTTCGCCGCCGCCGCCCGGCGTACGTACGAGGAGCTCGGCGTCTCGCCCTCCCTGCTGGCCGAGGCGGGCACGGTCCGCTACAACCACCCGGACCCGGCCTCGGGTCTGGTGGAGCAGGAGTTCAACCACCTCTTCGTGGGCATGGTGCAGGACCGGCTGGACCCGGACCCGGAGGAGGTCGGCGAGACCGCGTTCGTGACGGCCGGGGAGCTCGCCGAGCGGCACGCCCGCTCGCCGTTCTCGGCCTGGTTCATGACGGTGCTGGACGCCGCGCGTCCGGCGATCCGGGAGCTGACCGGGCCGTCCGCCGGCTGGTGACGGACGGACGGCGTCCGGGTGCGCCGTCGGGTACGGGCGCTCAGGGCCGGGGATTCAGCGGCAGCGCCGCCCAGATGATCTTTCCGCCGCCTGCGGTGTGCTCCACATCGCAGGCCCCGCCCGCTTCCCGGGTGATCTCCCGGACCAGCAGCAGACCGCGTCCGCCGGTCTGCGCGTAGTCCGTCTCCAGGGCCGTCGGCCGGTAGGGGTGGTTGTCCTCGACGGACACCCTGATCCACTCCTCGCCGACGGCCACCTCGACGGCGAGCTCCGGCGAGAGCAGCGCGGCGTGCTTCACCGCGTTGGTGACCAGTTCGGAGACGATGAGCAACAGCCCCTCGGCGACGTCGTCGTCCAGCGGCACGCCCTGGCGCTTCAGCAGATCGCGCACCGCGTGCCGGGCCTGCGGTACGGACACGTCCACGGCCGGAGCGGTGAACCGCCAGACTCCCTCGTACGGGACGGGCCGGGCAGGGACACTCCCGCGGCTCTCCATAGTCCGGTACCCGCTCTCCACTCGGTGGTGACTGCACGTCGAAGTACAGAGTGCGGGGCGTAGTCGGACCGGGCCGTGCCACTGAGCACAAGTCGACTTCTATCGGCGGCTTTTGACCGGACAGGGCGCCAATGAATCAGCCTTCGGACCGTTTCTGCTCATTTCCCCGGGGTTGGGCGGTCAGCTCGTCGGTCACCCTCTGTTCCGAAACCATGGAGACGATGCGACGGCCGCCCACACCCATGGCGATCAGGCCGAGCCCGTCGAAGAGCAGCGCCAGCGAGAAGAAGAGCCCCAGTACGTAGAGGCTGCTGTGCGGCCAGTCGAAGAGCACCAGCAGCCCCAGCAGCAGGCCGAAGGCTCCTTGCAGCAGCGTCCAGCCGAACTGCGGGCCGCGCACCACGACGCTGCCCACCAGGCGGAACACCCCGCCGGTCAGGAAGAGCAGCGCGGCGAACATGGTCAGCGCCTCGGCGGTGCCGTGCGGGTGGCGGATGACGACGATCCCGGCGGCGATGTTCAGCGCGGCCACCACGACACCCAGCCAGAAGTAGTCGCTGCCGCGGGAGTCGATGGCGTGCAGCAGCCCGACGATGCCGCCGAGCAGCAGCAGCCAGCCGAACAGGATCATCGAGGTCAGCGTCGCGACGCCGGTGTAGACGAGACCGACCAGGCCGGCCACGACGAGCAGGGTGCCGAGCAGGGCGAGCCAGCCGAAGCTGCGGCTCAGTCTCCTGCCCTCGGTTGCGGGATCTGCCACGGGAGGCTCCTCACGGTGCGTACCTGGTCCCGGACCCCTTCTTGATCATAGGTTCGAACCGTACGGATAGCATCCGGCACATGGACCGTACGGAACCCGGGCTGGAGCACGCCGTCGCGGACGGCGTCGCCACCGTCGTGATCAGCAATCCCGCCAAGCGCAACGCGATGACGGCCGCGATGTGGGGCGCGCTGCCCGGGCTGCTGGAGCGGCTGGCGGCCGACCCCGGGGTCCGGGTGCTGGTGCTGACCGGCGCCGGGGACACCTTCTGCGCAGGCGCGGACATCTCCTCGCTGCGCGATCCGCAGGGTGATCCGCAGGCGCTCGCGGTGGCGGCCGAGGAGGCGCTGGCCGCGTTCCCCCGGCCGACGCTCGCGGCGATCCGGGGGTACTGCGTGGGCGGTGGCAGCCAGCTGGCGGCCGCCTGCGACCTGCGGTTCGCGGAGGAGGGCGCGTCCTTCGGGGTCACCCCGGCCAAGCTCGGCATCGTGTACGCCGCGTCGTCGACGCGGCGTCTGGTGGCGCTGACCGGCCCGGCCACGGCGAAGCATCTGCTGTTCTCCGGTGAGCTGATCGACACCGAGCGGGCGCTGCGCACCGGTCTGGTCGACGAGGTGCTGCCGGCCGGCGAGCTGGACAAGCGGGTCGAGGCGTACGCGCGGACCCTGACGGCCCGCTCGCAGCTGACGCAGGCGGCGGCGAAGGAGTTCGCCGACGGCCGCGAGGACCGGGACGAGCACTGGGCCCGGCAGGCGCGCCGCAGCGGCGACACCGCCGAGGGGGTCGCCGCCTTCCTGGAGCGGCGCACACCGGATTTCACCTGGACCACCGGGCCCTGACCGCCCGCGCCCTACTGGAGGAGGTAGTGGCGCTGGGCACGGAACCTCTCGACCATGGCCGACGGGGCCTTCTCCGGCGATCCCGCGTCGTACGGCGGCTGCGGGTCGTACTCGGTCAGCAGCTGTACGGCCCGGGCGTGCTCGTCGCCCGAGATCCGGCCGGCCAGGGTGAGCCCCATGTCGATGCCGGAGGAGACGCCGGCCGCGGTGACGTACTTGCCGTCGATGACGACGCGCTCACCGGTCGCCTCGGCACCGAACCCCGTCAGCACGTCCAGCATGAGCCAGTGCGAGGTGGCCCGCCGTCCGCTCAGCAGTCCGGCCGCCGCGAGCAGCAGCGAGCCGGTGCAGACGGAGGTGGTCCAGGTGCTGGTGGCGTCGGCGGCGCGCAGCCAGCCGAGCAGCGCCTCGTTCTCCATCTGGTCGCGCTGGCCGGGGCCTCCGGGCACGACCACCACGTCCGGTGCCGGTACGTCGGCGAAGGTCCGGTCGGCGACGAGCGTGAGGCTGCCGGTGTCGTTGCGTACGGGGCCGGTCCGCTCGGCGACGAACACGGTCTCGGCGCCGGGGGTGCGGGCGAGCATTTCGTGCGGGCCCACCGCGTCGAGCGCGGTGAAGCGGTCGAAGAGGACGATGGCGATCTGCATGGGTTCCCTTTCGTGGTCGTGCGGTCCGGCGGTCGGGCCGGTCGGTCGAGCGGCAGCGGTCACGTCGTGGCGCGTCGATCGGTGGCGGGGTGGGTGCGGAAGCGCCGGCGGTATTCGGCGGGGGCGGTGCCCAGCGCCTTGACGAACGCGCGGCGCATGGCCTCCGGGGTGCCGTAGCCGCAGGCGCGTGAGATGCCGGCGACGCCGTCGGTGGTGTCCTCCAGCAGCCTGCGGGCCTGTTCCAGGCGTACGCGGTCGACGTAACGGCCGGGTGTGAGGCCCGTCTCGGCCCGGAAGGCGCGGGCGAAATGCCGGGGGAGAGGCGGGCACGGGCGGCGAGCGCCTCGACGCCGAGGTCCTCGCCGGGGTTCTCGGTGATCCAGTGCTGGACCTCGCGCAGCGGTTCGCGCCGGGCGGTCTGGGCGACGAGCTGGGCGCTGAACTGGGCCTGGTTGCCGGGTCTGCGCAGAAAGACCACGAGGTGCCGGGCGACGGTGAGCGCGATGTCCCTGCCGTGGTCCTCCTCCACGAGCGCGAGGGCCAGGTCGATTCCGGCGGTGACGCCGGCGGAGGTGGCCAGTCTGCCGTCGCGCACGAAGATCGGGTCCGGGTCGACCTCGACGGCCGGGTGGTCGCGGGCGAGGTGCTCGCAGACCGTCCAGTGCGTGGTCACCCGGTGTCCGTCCAGCAGTCCGGCCTCGGCGAGCAGCATTGCGCCGGTGCAGACGGAGACGAGCCGCTCGGGGTGCGGGGCGTGTTCCCGCAGCCAGTCGACGAGTGCCGGGTCGGGGTCGCGGGTGCCCTCGCCGCCGGGGACGAGGAGGGTGTGGGGCGGTTCGGCGTCGGCGAGGCTGCTGTCCGGGACGAGGACGAGGCCGCTGCAGGTGCGGACCGGGGCGCCGTCGAGCGAGGCGGTGCGCAGTCGGTACCCGGCCCCGGGGAAGCGGGAGGCCCCGGCGAAGACCTCCACCGGCCCGGTGACATCGAGGCTCTGGACGCCGTCGTAGAGGACGACGAGTACGGATCGCTGCGTCATGGCCACGATCCTGGTCGGCCCGGAACGTGGCCGCAATGACGAGGAGCCCACCTTTTCTGCCATCGCGCCAGCCTTGCGATTTCGGTGCCGCTCCGGGGTTACCGGGCGTACCGACCAGTCGGTAATGTGCTCGTATGAGTACTCTGCCGCCGCGCGCCGGACGCCGCTGCCACAACGCCATCAACCCGCTGCACTCGACGGTCTACTTCTCCCCCGACCTCGGCAAGGAGCTCGGGGAGCTCGGCATCGACGACCCGAGCGCCGTCTACTTCGCCGCGCGTTCCGCGGCGATGGGCGCCGTCGGTCCGGGCACCGTCACGGCGGCGTTCTACAACTTCAACCACGACCTCGTCGCCCGGCATCTGCCCGCCGTGTGGTCCGTCGCCGCACCGCAGGCGGTGCTGGACGCCCGGCTGCGCGTCGCCGACACCACCCTGCGGCGGCTGCTGGGCGAGGAGGTCATCGCCTCCCCGGAGCTGGCCGAGGCGGCCGGTCTGGCGCTGCGCGCCGCCGAGGGATGCACCCGACACGCCCGGCCGCTCTACGCCGCCCATGCCGATCTCCCGGTGCCCGAGGAGCCGCATCTGGCGTACTGGCACGCCGGCACGCTGCTGCGGGAGCACCGAGGCGACGGCCATCTCGCCGCGCTCCTGACCGCCGGGCTCGACCCGCTGGAGGCACTGGTCAGCCACACGGCGACCGGCAAGGGGATGTCCTCGCGCTGGGTGCTCACCACCCGCGGCTGGCACCGCGACGACTGGGACGCGGCACGCGAGCGGCTACGCGGACGCGGACTCCTGGACGCCGAGGGCGAGTTGACGGAGGCGGGCGTCGCACTCCGGGCGGAGCTGGAGGAGGCCACGGACCGGATGGACGCGGCCCCCTACGAGCACCTGGGCGCGCAGGGTGTGGAGCGGCTGACCGAGCTGGCGCGCGGGTTCCTGTTCACGGCGGCGTCGGCGGGCGCGTTCCCGGCCGATCTGATGGGCAAGGACTGACCCGCGGGCCGGCCCGGTCCGCGGGCGGGGCCCCGGGGGGGGGGGGGGGGGGGGGGGGGGGGTGGCGGGGCGAGAGGGCGCCCGGCCACCCGGCACAATGCAGGCCAAGGGGCCCCGCCCCGGCAAGCACAGCCAGTAGAGCCAGTACGAGAAGGCGAGTCGGTAGAACCGTGACGACGTCCATCGAAGGCAGGATCGCCGAGGAGCTCGGCGTACGCGAACGGCAGGTGAAGGCGGCCGTCGAGCTGCTCGACGGCGGGTCGACCGTGCCGTTCATCGCGCGCTACCGCAAGGAAGCGACCGAGATGCTCGACGACGCGCAGCTGCGCACGTTGGAGGAGCGGCTGCGCTATCTGCGGGAGCTGGAGGACCGCCGGACGGCGATCCTCGAATCGGTGCGCGAGCAGGGCAAGCTGGACGAGGCGCTGGAGGCGCAGATCCGGGCCGCCGACACCAAGGCGCGCCTGGAGGACATCTATCTGCCGTTCAAGCCCAAGCGGCGCACGAAGGCGCAGATCGCCCGGGAGGCGGGGCTCGAACCGCTTGCCGACGGCCTGCTCGGTGACCCGTCGGTGGAGCCGCTCGCGGCGGCCGCCGCCTTCGTGGACGCCGGCAAGGGCGTCGCGGACGGTGCGGCCGCGCTGGAGGGGGCCCGCGCCATCCTCACCGAACGGTTCTCCGAGGACGCCGATCTGATCGGTGAGCTGCGTGAGCGCATGTGGTCGCGCGGGCGGCTGGCCGCCAGGGTGCGGGACGGCAAGGAGGAGGCGGGCGCGAAGTTCGCCGACTACTTCGACTTCGCCGAGCCGTTCACCGCACTGCCCTCGCACCGGGTGCTCGCGATGCTCCGGGGCGAGAAGGAGGACGTGCTCGACCTGGTCATGGAGCCGGAGGAACCCTCCGAGGCCCCGGGGCCGTCCACGTACGAGAACATGGTCGCCCGGCGCTTCGGCGTGGCCGACCGCGGCCGCCCCGGCGACAAGTGGCTCGGCGACACCGTGCGCTGGGCCTGGCGGACCAGGATCCTGGTGCACCTGGGCATCGATCTGCGGCTGCGGCTGCGCACTGCCGCCGAGGACGAGGCGGTACGCGTCTTCGCGTCGAACCTGCGCGACCTGCTGCTCGCCGCACCGGCCGGGACGCGCGCCACGCTGGGACTGGACCCCGGCTTCCGCACCGGCGTGAAGGTCGCCGTCGTCGACGCGACCGGCAAGGTCGTCGCGACGGACGTCATCCACCCGCACGTCCCGGCGAACAAGTGGGACCAGTCGCTGGCCGCGCTGGAACGGCTGGCCAAGGCCCACGACGTCGACCTGATCGCGATCGGCAACGGCACGGCGTCCCGGGAGACCGACAAGCTCGCCGGTGAACTCATCGACAAGCACCCGGAGCTGAAGCTCACCAAGGTGATGGTCTCCGAGGCCGGTGCGTCCGTGTACTCGGCGTCGGCCTTCGCCTCGCAGGAACTCCCCGACATGGACGTGTCGTTGCGCGGGGCCGTCTCCATCGCGCGGCGGCTGCAGGATCCGCTCGCCGAGCTGGTGAAGATCGACCCGAAGTCGATCGGGGTCGGCCAGTACCAGCACGACCTGTCCGAGGTGAAGCTGTCGCGCTCGCTGGACGCGGTCGTCGAGGACTGTGTGAACGGTGTGGGTGTCGACGTCAACACCGCGTCCGCACCGCTGCTTTCGCGGGTTTCCGGGATCGGCTCCGGGCTCGCCGAGAACATCGTCGCGCACCGCGACGCGAACGGCCCCTTCCGCTCCCGCAAGGCGCTCAAGGACGTGGCGCGGCTGGGCCCGAAGGCGTACGAGCAGTGCGCGGGCTTCCTGCGCATCCGGGGCGACGATCCGCTGGACGCGTCGAGCGTGCACCCGGAGGCGTATCCGGTGGTGCGGTCGATGGTGAAGCGGACCGGCGGCGATGTCGCGTCGCTGGTCGGCAACACCGGTGTGCTGCGGTCGCTGCGGGCCGACGACTTCGTGGACGAGAAGTTCGGTCTGCCGACGGTCACCGACATCCTGAAGGAGCTGGAGAAGCCCGGACGCGACCCGCGGCCCGCGTTCAAGACGGCCACCTTCAAGGAGGGCGTCGAGAAGATCGGCGATCTGGCGTCCGGCATGGTGCTGGAGGGTGTGGTCACCAATGTCGCGGCGTTCGGCGCGTTCGTGGACATCGGCGTGCACCAGGACGGCCTGGTGCACGTGTCGGCGATGTCGCGGACGTTCGTGAAGGACCCGAGGGACGTCGTGAAGCCGGGCGACATCGTGAAGGTCAAGGTCATGGACGTCGATGTGCCGCGGAAGCGGATCTCGTTGACACTGCGGCTGGACGACGAGGCGGCGGCCGGCGCGGGCGCCCAGAGCGGCGGCCGGCGCCGTGAGCGCGACGGTCAGGGCGGCGGCCAGGGCGGCCGGCCGCCGAGGCAGCGCCAGGGCCAGGGGCAGGGCGGCCAGGACCGGCGGGGCGGCGGCTCCGCCCGTCAGGCGCCCGCGCCGGTGAACAGCGCGATGGCGGACGCATTGCGGCGGGCCGGGCTGACGGACCCGAACCAGGGCGGCAGGAAGCGGTAGCGGTACCGGGGCGGGGAGGGGCGAGCCCGTGACGGCCCCCTCCCCGCCCTTCGCCTTCCCTCCACGAGTCCGGTGCGTACGCCCCGGACCACGGACCGGCGCCCGCTTCTCGGCGCGCCGGCGCGGATTCGCCAGGTCGGTGCCGGAGATCCGGCCGTCGGTCATGACCGGGCGTCCCGCCACGACGGAGTGGGTGGCCTGCCGGGCGGTGCCGTTGAGCAGGAAGGTGCGGACGGGGTCGTCCTGGACGCCGTCGCGGCCGAGGTCCGCGTCGAACTCGACGCCCCGGCTGCCGTCGGGCAGGGTCACATGGACGCCGGAGCGGCAGGCGGGGCCCAGTTAGCCCCGCAGGCCGATCCGCCCGGACGTCCGTGCCACGTCGACGAGTTCGTCGTACGGCTCGGCCCAGGCGCTGTGGACCTCCGAGGCGATGGGCATGCGGGTGGTGATGCCGTGCAGTGCGAGCTGTCGGGGCCGTTCCGGCCGTGCGGTGGCCCTTGGCCGGACCGACACCAGCGCTTGGCATACCAAACTCCGCGACCTCTGGGCGGTTCGGGTGCGTTGCAGGAAATGCCATACCCCGCAAGGGTGCGGGATCGGGAGGTGCAACCCCTTTGGGATACCAGGAAGGAAGGTGATGGATGGTGCGCGTCGCCGGGTACCGGGCCGCCGGTGACGGCGGCCCGGTGGGGGATCAGAGCTCCGTGACCCGTCCCGCCGCCACCTCGACGCGCCGGGTGGTGCGTACCGCTTCCAGCATGCGCCGGTCGTGCGTGACCAGCAGCAGCGTTCCGGTGTACGAGTCGAGCGCCGACTCCAGCTGCTCGATCGCGGGCAGATCGAGGTGGTTCGTGGGCTCGTCGAGCACCAGGAGGTTGACGCCCCGGCCCTGGAGCAGGGCGAGCGCCGCCCGGGTGCGTTCGCCCGGGGAGAGCGTCGTGGCGGGGCGCATCACATGGTCGGCGCGCAGGCCGAACTTGGCGAGCAGGGTGCGCACTTCGGCCGGCTCGGTGTCGGGCACGGCGGCGCAGAACGCCTCCAGCAGCGACTCCGAGCCGTGGAAGAGCCTGCGTGCCTGGTCGACCTCGCCGACCACCACGCCCGAGCCGAGCGTCGCATGGCCGGAGTCCAGCGGCAGGCGGCCGAGCAGCGCGGCGAGCAGGGTGGACTTGCCCGCTCCGTTGGCGCCGGTGATGGCGACCCGGTCCGCCCAGTCGATCTGCAACGACGCCGGGCCGAAGGCGAAGTCCCCGCGTACGGCCTGCGCTTCGCGCAGGGTGGCCACGACCGAACCGGAGCGGGGCGCGGCGGCGATCTCCATCCGCAGTTCCCACTCCTTGCGCGGTTCCTCGACGACATCGAGCCGTTCGATCATGCGCTGGGTCTGCCGGGCCTTCGCGGCCTGCTTCTCGCTCGACTCGCTGCGGAACTTGCGGCCGAGCTTGTCGGAGTCGGTGGCCTTGCGGCGGGCGTTCTTGACGCCCTTGTCCATCCAGGAGCGCTGCATCTGGGCGCGCCCTTCGAGGGCGGAGCGCTTGTCGGCGTACTCCTCGAACTCCTCCCGGGCGTGCCTGCGGGCGCGCTCGCGCTCCTCCAGATAGGCCGCGTAGCCACCGCCGTAGAGATTGATCTGCTGCTGGGCGAGGTCCAGTTCGAGGACCTTGGTGACCGTGCGCATCAGGAATTCGCGGTCGTGGCTGATGACCACGGTGCCCGCGCGGAGCCCGGAGACGTAGCGTTCCAGCCGCTCCAGGCCGTCCAGGTCGAGGTCGTTGGTGGGCTCGTCGAGCAGGAAGACGTCGTAGCGGGAGAGCAGCAGGGAGGCCAGGCCCGCCCGGGCGGCCTGACCGCCGGAGAGCGCGGTCATCGGCAGGTCGAGACCGACGGTCAGCCCCAGCTCGGCGGCGACCTCGTCGGCCCGCTCGTCCAGGTCCGCGCCGCCGAGGGCCAGCCAGCGCTCCAGCGTCTCGGAGTACGCGTCGTCCGCACCCGGCGCCCCGTCGACGAGGCCCTGCGTGGCGGCGTCCATCGCGGCCTGGGCCTCGGCGACGCCGGTGCGGCGGGCCAGGAATTCCCGCACCGTCTCGCCGGTCCGCCGTTCCGGCTCCTGCGGGAGGTGGCCGACGGTGGCGGTGGGCGGGGAGAGCCGCAGCTCGCCCTCCTCCGGCCGGTCGAGCCCGGCGAGCAGCCGGAGCAGGGAAGATTTTCCGGCGCCGTTGACTCCGACGAGACCGATCACGTCACCGGGCGCGACGACGAGGTCGAGTCCGGCGAAGAGTGTGCGGTCGCCGTGTCCGGCGGCGAGGTTCTTGGCGACGAGAGTGGCAGTCATCAGGGTGTCGATCCTAATCGGCGCCGGGGGCCGAGCCGCCCGGCCGGTCGTGCTCCGGCCGGGCGGCGGGCTTCCTCAGCCGTCGCGCGGCGGGTCGGCCGGGCCGGCGGGGTCCCGCTGGGGTCCGTGACCCTGGTGGAGCCCGGTGGTGATCCGGCTGCCGCCCGGACCGATCCGGATCTCGAAGTCACCGGCGTACTTCGCGTGCCCTTCGATGACCGCGGATTCGACGGCTTCCACACCGAATTCGCGCCGGACGATCAGCGGGTCCTGGCGCAGGTCCCGCATCAGCGCCACGCACATGCCGATCATCACGACGGTGAACGGCGCGGCGACCAGGATCGTGAGGTTCTGGAGTCCGGCGAGCGCGTCGCCCTCGCCGTTGCCGATGAGCAGCATGATCGCGGCCACGGCTCCGGTGACCACGCCCCAGAAGACGACGACCCACTTGGCGGGTTCGAGGATGCCCTTCTGGGAGAGCGTGCCCATCACGATGGAGGCGGCGTCGGCGCCCGAGACGAAGAAGATGCCGACCAGGATCATCACCAGCAGGCTCGTCACGGTGGCGATCGGGAACTGCTGGAGCACGCCGAAGAGCTGTGCCTCCTGGGTGACGGCTTTGCCGAGCCTGCCCGCCTCCTGGAGGTTGATCGCCGTACCGCCGAAGATCGCGAACCACACCAGGCTGACGGTGCTGGGCACCAGGATGACGCCGCCGATGAACTGGCGGATCGTCCGGCCGCGGCTGATCCGGGCGATGAACATGCCGACGAACGGCGTCCAGGAGATCCACCACGCCCAGTAGAAGACGGTCCAGTTGCCGAGCCACTCGGCGACGTCGCCCTTGCCGGTCGCCTCGGTGCGTCCGGCGAGCTGGGCCAGATTGCCGAAGTAGGCGGCGATCGAGGTGGGCAGCAGGTCGAGCACGATGATGGTGGGGCCGGCGACGAAGACGAAGACGGCGAGGACCAGGGCGAGCACCATGTTGGTGTTGGAGAGCCACTGGATGCCCTTCTCCACCCCGGAGATCGCGGAGGCCACGAAGGCCACGGTCAGCACGGCGATGATCAGCACCAGCAGTCCGGTGCCGGTCTCCTCCTTCCAGTGCAGTTCGTGGAAGCCGCTGCCGATCTGGAGGGCGCCGAGTCCCAGGGAGGCGGCGGAGCCGAAGAGCGTCGCGAAGATGGCGAGGATGTCGATCAGCCGGCCGAGACCGCCGTGGGCGTGCCGGGCTCCGACGAGCGGCTCGAAGACGGCGCTGATCGTCTGCCTGCGGCGGCGCCGGAAGGTGCTGTACGCGATGGCCAGACCGACCACGGCGTAGATGGCCCAGGGGTGGAGCGTCCAGTGGAAGAGGGTGGTGGCCATCGCCGTCTGCATCGCCTCGGAGGCGTCGGCGGGGTGGGTGCCGGGCGGCGGGTCGGTGAAGTGCGCGAGCGGCTCGCTGACCCCGTAGAACATCAGGCCGATGCCCATGCCGGCGCTGAACATCATGGCGACCCAGGACACGGTCCGGAATTCGGGTTCCTCGCCCTCCTGGCCGAGGACGATCTTGCCGTAGCGGCTGACGGCGAGCCAGAGGGCGAAGACCACGAAGCCGGACGCGGCGAGCATGAAGGCCCAACCACCGTTGTGGATGAGCCCGTTGAGCATGGAACTGGAGATGCCCTCCAGCGAGTCGGTGGCGATGGCTCCCCAGACCACGAAGGCGAGGGTGAGCACGGCGGTGACGCCGAACACCACCCGGTCCGTCGTGGGGCGCCGGTTCCGGGCCGGGTCGCCGGGGAGGTCCGCCGTCACCGGCAGTTCACCCCGGCCGCCCGTTCTCTGTTCGTCCTGCGACACGGATGGCACCTTTCACGGAAGCAATGATTTCGCTCTCCGTAGGCAGTACCACACGCTGCGCTCACCCCCCGGGACCAACAAGCGGTACCGGTCGGCCCGCCGGAAGGCTCAGCGGCAGGCGCCGGACACGCCTTCGAGCCAGTCGCGGGCCGCTTCCCGCTGCTCCGGCGCGAACGCCGCCTCCAGTTCGGCCTCGCGACGGTCCACGGCGACGCGGGCCCGCGCCAGGAGCGTCCGCCCGGACTCGGTGACATGGATGCGGTGACTCCGCCGGTCGTCCGGGTTCGGGAGCCGTTCGATCAGCCCCTCCCGTTCGAGACCGCCGAGCATCTCGTTGGCGGCCTGCCGGGAACTCGCCACCTCCCGGGCCACGTCCGCGACCGACATCCCCGGCTGCGCCTCGGCCATCATCAGCGTGGCGTACTGGGAGGTCGACAGTCCGAACTCCTTGAGCTCGGCCCCGATCGCGGACCGCATGTTCAACCAGACCTTGCGGACCAGGAAGGTAAGGGACCCGACCGCGTCCCGGTGGGAATCCAACGCACAGCCTCCTCGGAGATTGACAGGTTCTTGACGATTACGCACAATCCAATCGTCAGGTTCTTGTCGATTCTATCGAAGGTCCCCATGACGACACCTACGACGCTGCCCGGATCCAGGCAGCGGCTGACCCTCGCCGTACTCCTGTTGTCCTCCCTGCTGATCTGGCTGGACAACACCATCCTCACCACGACCTTCGAGACCCTCGCCGACCCGGTCCGGGGACTGGGTGCCGACCCCGCCCAACTGCAATGGGCCACCGGTTCGTACACCCTGGTCTTCGCCACCCTGATGTTCACCGCGGGCGCGCTGGGCGACCGATTCGGCCACCGGAACGTGCTCGCCACGGGAATGGCGGTCTTCGCGGGTGCCTCGGTATGGGCGGCGTACGCCGGTGACGCCGCCCAACTGATCGGCGCCCGGGCCATGATGGGTGTGGGCAGTTCGCTGATCATGCCCGCCGCCATGGCCGTCCTCATGTGGACCTTCAGCGGCGCCGCGCGGGAAACGGCGATCGGGTTCTCCTCGGCATCCGCGGGGGTCGGGATCGCGGCGGGCCCGCTGCTTGCCGGAGTCCTCCTCGACCACTTCTGGTGGGGTTCGGTCTTTCTCGTCAACATCCCGGTCGCGGTGGTGGCGCTGGCCGGGATCGTGACGCTGGTGCCGAACTTCCGCAGCCCCGCTCCGCGACCACTGGACCCCGCCGGGCTGCTGCTGTCGGTCTGCGGACTCGCGTCCCTGGCCTACGGGCTGATCCGTGCGGGGCAGGAGGCCTCCTGGGGCCCTGCGGATGTCTGGGGACCGATCACCGCCGGCCTGATCCTGCTGACCGCCTTCGTGCTCGTCGAACTGCGGGCCCGGCAGCCCGGCTTCGATCCCCGGCTGCTGGCCCGGCGCGTGTTCGGCGGCGGCAACGCGGCGCTCGGGATGCTGCTCTTCGCCATGACGGCGGCCGGTTTCTACGGCGCCTTCTACCTGCAGGGCGCACGCGGGTTCTCACCGCTGGAGGCCGGCCTGGCGTTCTCCCCGGCGGTGCTCGGCACGATCGCGGGGGCGCCGCTCGGTGTCCGTCTGGTCCGCCGCCGGTCGCTGCGCCCGGTCACCGTCACGGCGCTCACCACGGCCGGTCTGGCCATGGGCACCTCCGCGCTCTTCGGGCTGCACACGCCGCTCGTCCTCAACGGGATCGTGTATCTGGTCCAGGGCCTTTCGATCGGCATGGTGATCGGCCCGGTGACGGCGGCGCTGATGAGCACCCTGCCGCTGGAACGGGCCGGCGCCGGATCGGCCGTCACCAACACCGTGCGGCAGACCGGCAGCCTGCTCGGGATCGCGGTGGGCGGCACGGTCATGTCGATCGTGTACCGACGCACCGTCGAGGCCTCGCTGCACGGTGAGTCCGGCCCGGTGCGGGACCGGGCGCGGATCTCCGCCGAGCAGGCCCGGCATGCCGCCGCGGCGGCCCACCGGCCCGCGCTGGCCCGCGCCGCCGACGACGCGTTCGTCCACGCCATGCACATCACCGCTGTGTGCACGATGGTGATCGCGCTCATCGGGGCGGCCCTGCTGTTCGCGGCCCTGCGACCGGCGCGCGAGCCGACCGGACCGGCGCCGGGGGACGCCCTGGAGCCGGCCGCCCGCTGACCGCGAAGGCCCCTCCCCGGAGGGGCCTTCGCGGCCGGACGGGGCGTTACGCGCCACCGCCGCCCGGGACGCGGGCGGCGGGGCGCGGCGGTGTGACGCCCCGCACGCCGGCGGTCCTGGGGCTGTCCGGCACGGCCGCGGAGCCCGTGGTGGCGCGGACGAAGGCTCCGGTGCCGCCGGCGAACGGCAGCTTCGCGAAGGTGCGGGCCAGGTCGAGGGTGAGGGTGGGGGTGGAGTCCGGCGGGTCGATGAGGTCGCGGTCGGTACCGGCGACGATCAGGGCGAGGCGGTGGCCCGCGGGGACGACATGATCGGTGGCGGCCAGGTCGACGGTGAGGGTGACGGCCCTGCCGGGCACGAGGGGGCGGCCCTTGTGCGCGTCGGCGTAGGTGCCCAGGTCGGCCCAGCCGCGGCTGACCACGGTCCGGTCGACGGTGGTGGTGTCGGCCCTGGTCTCCTTGTAGCAGGAGCTGTCCCCCGTGGTGCTCGCGCCCCAACAACTGCGCTCGGTGAGGGTGGTGATGCCCTCGCCGGACGCGCCGTAGTCACGGATGGTGTCGGGGCCGATGTCGACCAGGACCGCCGAGAGATGGGCGGTCGTCGTGGTCGGGGTGGCGGTGACGGTGACCCGGGAGGAGCCGGAGAGCCGCAGGTCGGTGGTGAGCGGTGCGGTGCGGAAGCCGGCCTTGGCGCCGGTGGTCCGGTCCAGGTCCGCAGCCCAGTCCGTCTCGCTCTGCGCCGGATCGTCGGTGAACGTCTCGGTGGCGCCGGGGCGGGCGGGCCTCAGGGCCAGAGTGCCGACGCCCGGCGCGTTCCCGGTGCCGGGGCGCACGGTGGTGGTGCGGGTGCTGCGGGGCGGCCAGACCCGGTCGGTGGACCACTGGCCGGGGTGGCGTTCGATGTCGGCCATCGGCTCACGGTCGATGCCGTTGTCGTAGCCGAGCAGGTAGTGGTCGAACCAGCGGTGCAGTGTGCCGACCCATTCGGCGCGCCGGTAGTCGAACGGGTCGACGTGCCCGGTCTGGGAGAGCCAGATCTTGCGCTCCACGCCCCGGTCCGCGAGCGCGTCCCACCACTGGCCGAGGTGCTTGGTCCGGACGTTGAGGTCCTGCATGCCGTGTACGGCGAAGACACTGGCGCGAACCTTGCGGGCGTCCTTCACGTAGTCGCGCCCGGCCCAGAGCCCCGTCCAGTCACCGGTGCGCGGGGCGCCGTCGACGAGCCGTTGCTGGACCGCGGCGCAGCGGTCCTGCGCCTCGGGGCTCTCCACGTAGCCGGAGAGCCATTCGGGACCGCTGCCGTAGAGGGGCGCGCCCTGCGCGAAGTAGTAGTCGTACCAGGACGAGATGGCGCCGATCGGCACGATGGTCCGCAGCCCCTCGACGCCGGTCGCCGCGACGCCGTTGGCGACGGTGCCGTCGTAGCTCTTGCCGATCATCCCGGTGCGGCCGTCGGACCAGCCGGCCGAGGCGCGGGCGGAGCCGGTGCGGGTGGTGTAGCCGCGGGCGCGGCCGTTGAGCCAGTCGATGACGGCCTTGGCGGACTGGACGTCGGAGCGGCCCCCGACGTCCACACAGCCGTCGGACCGGTTGGTTCCGGCCAGATCGACGGCGACGAAGGCGTAACCGCGCGGCACGAAGTAGTTGTCGTAGTGGAGCGGGAACTGCACCGGCCGGCCGTCGGCGCCGTAGGTCTTGAGCTGACTCTCGTTGCCGCGCCCGCAGCAGGAGTAGTACGGGCTGGCGTCCATGATCACGGGGATCCTCCGGCCCTGCCGGGCGGGTTCGCTCGGCCGGACGATGTCGGCGGCGACGCGGTCGCTCCGCCCGTCCCCGTCGCCGTCCAGGCCGGTGTCGACCCAGACCGATTCGCGGACGGCGTCCCCGTACGAGTAGACCGGCCTGCTCTCCGGTGGCCGGGCCTTCCCCGGGCTCGCGCCCTGGGCGCCGGCCGGGGAGAGCAGGACGGCCGTCAGGGCGGCGACGGCCGCCACCACCAGCGATCGGTAACTCGAACGGGGGCCTCGCGCACGAATCGGCATGGGCGGAAGGTACCCCGGGGCAACTCCCCGCGACAGAGGGCGATCAGCGAGATGAATTGCATGATCATGGCGCAAATCCGACGGGCCGGCGTGGCGGCCGAATGGCGATCGTGTGACAGCTGTGGCCATGGACACGACTGTTGCGGCAGCCGCTGAATAGTGTCGGCGTGACGGTTCGAAAGATGATTCGCCCCGACGACTTGGAGCATTCCGTGCACCGCAGATTCATCGTCCCGAGCGCAATCGCGGCCTCGCTGCTGCTGGCGATCCCGGCCTCGGCCGCCGAGGGCACCGTGGGCGCCCCGGGCATCGGCGACCCCTACTACCCGGCCAGTGGCAACGGCGGCTACGACGTGTCCCACTACGACCTGCGGCTGAAGTACCGGCCCTCGACCGATCTGCTGGAGGGCACGGCGACCATCCTCGCCACGACCACCCAGGAACTCACCCGATTCAACCTGGACTTCGGCCTGGACGTCTCCGAGGTGCGGGTCGACGGCAAGAAGGCCGGCCATGTGAAGAACGGCGAGCAGGAGCTGGAGATCACCCCGGCGGCCCCGCTGGCGAAGGGCAGATCCGTCACGGTGGTCGTGCGGTACGCCGGGAAGCCCTCCGAGGTGAAGATCAACGGCTGGACGTCCTGGGTCCGCACCCCGGACGGCGCGGTGGCCGCCCAGGAGCCGGAGTCGGCCGCCTGGTGGTACCCGAGCAACGACCACCCGCTGGACAAGGCGACGTACGACATCTCGGTCTCCGTCCCCGACGGCACCCAGGCGATCAGCAACGGCACGCTCCAGTCGCAGAGTTCGAAGCTCGGCTGGACCCGCTTCAACTGGCGCTCCGCCCAGCCGCAGGCGACCTATCTGACGACGCTGGCCGTCGGGAAGTTCGACATCACCACGGACACCACGTCGGACGGGCTGCCGGTCGTCAACGCCTACAGCAAGGACCTGGGTGCCAACGCCGGTGCGGCCCGCGCCAGCATCGAGCGGACCGCCGAGGTCGCCGAGTGGCTGACCGGCGTCTTCGGGCCGTACCCCTTCGACGCACTCGGCGGCTACTCCCCCAATGTGACCAGCGGCTTCGCCCTGGAGACCCAGACCAGGCCGTTCTACAGCCCCAAGCAGTTCGCGAGCGGCTCCAACGTCTCGGTCGTCGTCCATGAACTGGCACACCAGTGGTACGGCGACAGCGTGTCCCTCAAGGGCTGGAAGGACATCTGGATCAACGAGGGCTTCGCCCGCTACAGCCAGTGGCTGTGGTCGGAGAAGGAGGGCGAGGGAACCGCGCAGGAACTGGCGGACTACACCTACGCCCTGCACCCGGCCGGCGACCCCTTCTGGGAGGTGAAGCCGGGCGACCCGGGCCCCGACAACCAGTTCGACGCGGCCGTCTACGACCGGGGCGCGATGGCGCTCCAGGCGCTGCGCGACGAGCTGGGCGACGAGACGTTCTTCGCACTGCTCAAGGGCTGGCCGGCCGAGCACGCGTACGGCAACGCGAGCGTGAGCGACTTCGTGACGTACGCGGAGCGGGTCTCGGGCAAGCCGCTCGCCGCTCTCTTCGACGCCTGGCTGTTCCGCGCGGAGCGGCCCGGAGCCCCGGCGGCGGCCGGCCCGCACGCGCTGCACGCCGCCGGGCAGCCGGCCCGTCCCGCCTCCTGGAAGAAGATCGCGGCAACGAACTCGGTGCACGACCACCGCTGACCGGAACGCGGACCGGGTCCGGACACCGTCGTCCCTCCTCCTCCACATGGGACGACGGTGCCCCCGGCGGTGGGCCGGCGTCGCCGGTTAGGCTGATGGCGTCGGTGCTGTCCGGCCGGCCCCGGCCGTTTCCGGCCCGATTCCGCGTGTACGAGGAGCGTCCCTTGCCCGGTCCGTCCCACGGCCCCGCCGCCGATGCCCGCCCCACCCTGGAGGCGGTGGCGGCCCGCTCCAGGGTCTCCCGGGCGACGGTATCCCGGGTGGTGAACGGCGGGGCCGGGGTGCGCAAACCGCTGGCGGACCGGGTGCGCAAGGCGGTCGAGGAGCTCGGCTACGTACCGAACCACGCGGCCCGGACCCTGGTCACCCGGCGCAACGGCGCGGTCGCCGTGATCATCGACGAGCCGGAGTTCCGGATCTTCTCGGACCCGTTCTTCTCCCAGCAGATCCGTGGCATCAGCCGCGAACTCACCCTGCACGACTCCCAGTTGGTCCTGCTCCTGGTGGAGGGCAGCGGGGACTTCGACCGGGTCGCCCGCTATCTGGCCGGTGGCCATGTGGACGGTGTGCTGGCCTTCTCGCTGCACACCGACGACGAACTCCCCGCGATCATCCGCAGGTTCCGGGTGCCCACCGTGTACGGCGGCCGTCCGGGTCTGCCGGGCGCCGCGTCCGAACTGGCCGTCCCGTACGTCGACTGCGACAACCGCGGCGGCGCGGCCGCGGCCGTACGCCATCTCGTCGCCCTGGGGCGGCGGCGGATCGCGCACATCGCCGGACCGCCCGACCAGACCTCGGCCCTGGACCGGGTGGACGGCTACCGCGACGTGCTGCCCGACCACGATCCGGCGCTGCTCGTGCAGGGCGACTTCACCGTCGAGGGCGGCGCGCGGGCGATGGCGGAACTCCTCGATCGCCACCCTGGTCCGGACGCGGTCTTCGCCGCCAACGACCTGATGGCCTCGGGCGCCCTGCGGGTGCTGCGCGAGCGCGGCCGCGGCGTGCCGGACGAGGTGGCCCTGGTCGGCTTCGACGACATGGTGTCGATAGCCGAGGCCACCGATCCGCCGCTGACGACGGTCCGTCAGGATGTGGAGGGCATGGGTCGGTTGATGGTGCGGATGCTGATGAGCCGGCTCGACGGCGAGGCCGGGGGCGGCGAGCAGGATTCGGTGATCACACCGACCGAGCTGGTGCGCCGGGCCTCCGCGTGATCCCCCGCCGGGCCGCCCGCGCCCTGCGCGCGTACGGGAGATAGCGCAGCCGCTCGGGGAGCACCGGCACCACGCGCCGCACCACCCAGCTGAAGCGCCGCAGTCTGCGCTCCTGCCGGTCCGTCCACTCCAGCCCGATGGCCTCGCGTGCGTCCGGCGGCATCAGCCCGATGGTGACGAAGCGCCGGAACCGGGCCAGCGGAGGGAAGAGCACCGGCCACAGCGCCTTCAGCAGCAGCCTGAGCAGGAGGGGCCCGCGGTCCGGCGGCGGGACGGGGCGGTCGACGGCGACCAGGTCCTCGACGACCGCGGTCGCCTCGATCTCGTCGGCGAGCACCTTCCGGTAGTACGGCCAGAACTCCTCGATCGTCTGGGGCATGTCCCGGTCGCGGATGCCGAGGATCCTGCCGACCTGGAGCCACTCCCGGTACAGGGCGCGCTCCTGTGCCGGGGTGAGCGGCCGGACGAGATAGCGGGCGGCGTGCTGGTAGACCGGGAAGCCCGTGGCGTGCACCCATGCGTAGTTGGCGGGCGACAGTGCGTGGTAGCGGCGCCCCCGGGTGTCGGTGCCCTGGATGGTGCGGTGCAGGGCGCGCAGCCTGCGCCCCTCCTCGGCCGCCGCCCCGCCCCCGTAGACCCAGAGCTGGAGCGAGCGCAGGGACCTCTCGCCGCGCCCCCAGGGGTCCGTGCGGAAGACGGAGTGTTCGTCGACCCCGGCGCCGACCGCCGGGTGTGCCACCTGGAGGGTGAGCGCTGCGGGCAGCATCAGCAGGGCCCGGATGTCGCCGGAGAGGCTCCAGAGCACACCGCCGGGCGGGGGCGGTGCGGGGTCGAAGCCCCTGGCGGGTTCGCTGCTCATCTGTGCTCCCGGCGTTCGGCGGGCGCGCGGCTCGGCGCCCGGCCCCTGCGTGATCCAGTATGCGAGGGCTTCGGCAGTCGTGCGCACCGGCCCCCCGCGGCACACCGCCGCATACCCGGCCGTCGGCAGTGTTGACGGCACTCGTGAAACAAGTCGATAGTATTTGTAACTTTGACTCCCGGGCCGGACGATCCGTCACATCCCTTGTCAATCAGCAGAGTTGACCCTTCGAGCAGCGACAACCCGGGAAGGCGGACCCGCAGGGAGTCGGCACACGGACAGGAGGGCGCACCATGGGCCGCTACAGCCGCCTGCACGAGATACGCCGGATGGATCCGGCGCACGACTACGCCGAGATCCTTCGGCTGATCTCCCAGTACGAGTTCCCCTGGGACTACCGGCAGGGGGTGAGCGTCGCTTTCCTCCGGGACTACGGCGTTCCCCGGATCTCCGTGCTCCTCGACCGGACCCAGGAGTTCGAACGGGCCGGGCAGAAGCGGTTCGACGACACGGTGCTGATCGGGTACGAGATGGCCGCCGACGGCTTCGACTCGGAGCGCGGGCGGGCGGCCGCGCGCCACCTCAACCGGATCCACGGCAAGTACCGGATCCCGAACGACGACTTCCGCTACGTCCTCGCGACCACGGTCGTGGGGCCGAAGCGCTGGATCGACCGGTTCGGCTGGCGGCCGCTGTGCGCCCAGGAGGTCCAGGCGCTGGTGGAGGCCGGCCGGAAGACGGCGGCGATGATGGGGATCGAGGGGGTGCCCGACACGTACGAGGGGTTCGAGCGGCTCCTCGACTCCTACGAGGAGCGGATGTTCGCGTACGACCCGGCGAACCGGCGAGTCGCGAACGCCACGTTCCGTGTGATCGCGAGCTGGTATCCGCGTCCGCTGCGGCCCTTGGTGGCGAAGTTCGCGCTCGGGCTGCTGGACGAGCCGCTGCTGGCGGCGCTGGGCTTCCGGCCGCAGCCGCGGTGGGTGCGGACCTCGGCGTCGGCGGCCCTGCGGCTGCGCGCGCGTTGTGTGCGCCGGCTGCCGGCCCGGCCGCGCAGGTTTCCCGCTCGCCCGCAGCCCCGTTCGTACCCCTTCGGCTGGCGGCTCGACGACCTCGGACCGCACTGGGCCCGCAGCCGGCCCGTGGAACCCCTGCCCGACGAGACGGACGGCCACGCCGGTGGCGCTACCCGGCAGCGAGCAGCGGCACCAGATAGCGGCGGGCGAACTCCCGCACCTGGGTGTCGTCGTCCAGCTCGAAACAACTGACGGGGTTGAGGAGGAAGGAGACGGTGATCCGCACCATCAGTTCGGCGACCGGGGTCGGATCGCTCGCCGGCCGGCCCTCCGCGCGCCGGGCGTCGCGCAGCCGGTCGGCCAGGTACTCGCGGATGGCGAGGAAGGCCGGTTCGCTCTCCAGGGTCAGGAACGGCAGCATCGTCTCGGGCTCCAGCCTCAGCAGGCCGCCGATCAGCGGATGCTCGCGGATGTGCCGGAGAACCGCGGCGAAGCCTTCGACGAGCCGGTCCTCCGTCGTCGGCAGCGCGGCCACCGCGTCGTCCACCTCCACGACGAAGCGGCGGTACTCGCGCAGCAGGCAGGCGGAGACGAGGCTGTCCTTGTTGCCGATCCGCCGGTACACGGTCACCCGCGAGACCCTGGCGCGCTTGGCGACGTCGTCGACGGTGGAGCGGCGCAGCCCGAAGGTCATGAACTGCTCGCGCGCGGCGTCCAGGATCTGCTCGCTCAGCGCGTCGGAGGGCGGCGTCGTGCGGAGCGCCAGGGCCAGCCGTGTCTCGTCGGTGCTCCGTGCCGTCATGGCCCCTCTCCCGTTCCGCCGCGTCCACCCCCACCATAGGAGTCGATACGGAGTGACTCACCCCGTATCCCTGTATCAGCTGCGCGGGCACTCGGCGCGGCCGGGGGGGGCCCCCCGGGCCCGGCGGGCGCCCCCCCGGGGGTCCGGGGGGGGCCCCGACCCGGGTGCGACGGGTACTACTCGCAGGTCCCGGCGAACGTCTCGCGGGTCACCACGTCGGTGGCCGCCGCGGTCGTGTCCAGCCAGGCGACGCGCTGGCCGTCACCGAGCGAAGGGGCCAGCTGGGAGCCGGAGGAGCAGGAGACGCGGGTGTAGTTGTCGAGGCCCGCGAGGACATCGGCGGTCTTCGCGACCTTCACCTTGGTCGGTCCGCTCCAGGAGCCGAGAGCGCCCCAGAGGTCGTACGTGGAGTAGGCGAAGTACTCGTCGTTGACCGAGAACTGGGCGACGTACGTGGACGAGGGGTAGCGCAGCTTCGCGGCCCGGGTCAGGTCGTCGAGCGGTGCCGACATGAAGTTCGTGCTCGGGATCAGGAAGCCGCCGGTCTCACGCCAGAACACCCGGTCCGAGGTGATCTGGATGTCCGAGACGTAGTTGAAGAGGAAGCCGGCGATGCGCTTGATCTGTGTGGTGCCCTTCGCGATGTCGTGGACGTGGACGTAGGTGCCGTCGCCGCCGGCCCAGGCGATCCGGCCGTTCTTCATGGCGAGGCGGGCGGCCTTGGTGCCGGCCTCCGGGGTCAGGTTGACCGTGGTGCCGTCGGCCTTGCGGAGCATGACGTCCTGCTCGCCGTCGGCGGTGGTGCTGATGTAGGCGAGCGTGCCGTTGTCGGTCACCGGCTCGGTCTCGTCCGCGTCGGGGCGGTCGACGAGCTTCTTGATCGCGCCCTGGCCCTTCTCACCGGTCCGGTAGATGCCGATGCCGTCGGCGGTGATCCGGGTGAAGGCGATGCGGTCGTCGTCCAGGGAGGGGTCGAGCAGATAGGCGTCCTTCTGGGCCAGTTCGTGCTTCGGCTTCTTGCCGAAGCGGCCCACGGTGATACCGAAGGCGCCGCTGCCCTGGTCCCAGGCGATGGCGTCGCCGTGGCTGATGGCGTAGACGTCGCCGTTGATCTGGGCGGCCTGCTCGTCGACGCCGCCGTAGACCTCGTAGGCGGGCAGGATGTCGGCGCCGATGGTGGTGCCGTCGTGCGTGCCGCCCTTCTTCTCCCAGCCGGTCTGGATTCCGTGGTCGTCGAACGCCTTGGCGACGACGGCGAGATCGGCCTTCGAGACGTTCAGGGACTTGGCCGCGAGGGTGACCGCGTTGCGCATGTCGGTGAAGCCGGACAGCGGGGTGAGGTAGTTCTGCGCGGACCGGTAGATGATCCGGTCGGCGAGCTTGCTGTCGAGGTTCTTGCGCATGTCCCACAGCGCGCCGCCGACGATGGTGGAGTTGTAGTGCACCCCGCCGTTGTCGATGTCGAGCGTGATGGGCTCGTAGTCCTTCTGCGCGTCGCGTCCGTCGTTCAGGTCGCGCAGGGCGCACTCCTCCAGCGGCTTGGTGCCGTTGCAGAGGTACTCCCCGATGAGGCCGGACGTCGGGTCGCTCATCGCGACGCCCTTGTCGGCGGTCTCCATGGCGTTGCCGAAGTAGTCGGATATCGCCTCGTTGAGGGCGCCCGACTGGTTGAGGTAGACCAGCCCGGCGGAGTGCTCGGTGACCCCGTGCGTCATCTCGTGGCCGACGACGTCCAGGCCGACGGAGAGCGGTACGCCGTCCATGTGGCCGTAGACCATCTTGGAGCCGTCCCAGAAGGCGTTGGCGTAGTCCTTGCCGTTCGCGGCGACGTTGACGACGGAGTGGATCGTGCCGCCCTTGCCGTCGACACCGTCGCGTCCGATCTGGTTCTTGTAGTACTCGTACACCTTCGCCGCGTTCAGGTGTGCGTCGACCGCGCCCGACGAGGTGTTGGCGCCGTCGAAGCGGTCGCTCGCCGATGTGCCGAGCCGGATGTCGTCGGTGACCGGGCCGCCGGCGACGTCCGTGTACTGCTTGCGGTTCGCGTCGTACGTACGGATCTGGCCGCCGGTCCGCGGGTACATGTCGCGCGTCGAGTCGACGAGCGTGTACGAGCCGTCCGCCTCCTTGTTGAGGTCCAGTTCCGCCTCGCTGCCGTCGACGCGTACGCCCGTCCCCTGCGCGGGCGACGCGTCCGCCGCGTCGATGTTGTTGTACGAGAGCGCGATGCCGCCCACCCGCGCGTCGACGTACACCTCCTGGCGCACCGGGCTGCCGTTCGCCCTGCCGCCGGTGACCGTGAAGTGCCAGGCCAGCCTGCCGCCCCGGGTGTCGGGCAGCACGGACAGGCCATGTGCCTCGGTCTTCGCGCCCCGCACGCCGGACAGGCCGCGGTCGAGCGTGAACATCCGCTGCTTCGCGGCGGCTTCGGTCACCTTCGGCGTGGTGGAGACGGTGAGGTCGGTGTAGAGCGTGCCGGTCGCGGACGTGATCTGCTGACCGCCGTCGGCGGCCCGGGTCTGCACCGCGTACTGCGCGCCGAACACCGGGACGCCGTCGTGCTTCTGCTGGAAGCGCACCGAGGACTGCTCGCCGTCCTTGGTGGTCCTCACCGTCTTCAGGTCGGAGACCGGAACCCTGTACGTGTCCTCATGTGCCTTGATGTGGGCCCGGGCGGCCTGGGCCGGGGTGCCCTCGCGTGCGGTCCTGTCCAGGCCCTGCGTCATCGCCGGGGCGACACCCACCGGGTCCGTCGCCGGCGCCGTGGCGGTGTCGTCCGCCCAGGCCGGCGCAGCCAGCAGTGACGCGCCGGTCGCGGCGGCGACCACTCCGGTCGCCAGCATCCGCAGCACGTTCGTTCGTCTCACGGGACCTCCCCATCGCACACCTGCGCCTGAACCACGGGGGCTCGGGCGTTGACGTGCTGATCGTTCGCCATGGGGGTTACGTGAACAAGGGATGGAGCTGGCGCGAAAGTGCCGTGGCGTAATTACGCCTCAGGAGTTGTCCGTGACAGGCGAGTTGTCCGAGGTGTCGGCCAGCCATCCGGCGCGTGCGGCGTACCAGCCGAGCTGGAAGCGGGTCGCCGCGCCCACTTCGTCCATCAGCGCGTGCAGCCGCCGCTGGACGGTGCGGTGCCCCATGCCCAGCTGACGCGCTATCGCCGCGTCGGTCAGGCCGACGTGGAGGAGCGCCACGATCTGCCGGTCGATCGCCGCGACGGGAGCCTCCCGTTCCTCCTCCGTGCCGGAGGCGCTCAGGCGCCAGCCCTTGTCGAAGTGCTCCTCGAAGAGCGATACCAGAGCGGTGAGCAGACCTGTCCGGTGCACGACGAGCGCCACCGGTTCGGCCTCGCGCTCGGGGTGCAGCGGCAGCAGGGCGACGCGGCGGTCCACGATGGCAAGCTTGATCGGCAGCCGGTCCGTGACGGAGATGTGCTGCCCCTGGGCGACGCAGGAGGCCAGTACGGCCGCGGTCGCCGGATGCTCCAGCCATTCACGTTCGACGACGCTGCGCACGTCCACGCCGCGGCGCACCATCTCGGCGTCGACCTCTTCGTGGTTGTCCTCGAAACTCAGCACCGCGGGCACGTGCCTGGCCGGCACCAGCGTGCACACCTCGGTCCTGGCCTGACGCTGCATGCTCAGCAGGCGACGCCGGATCGCCGCGGGACCGGACAGCACCTCCACCGGTGCCCCCGACGCGTGCGACTGTGCGGCGCGGTGGCGTTCGGTGAGGTCTCCCACCAGCGACTCGACCCGGTGCAGCGCGGCCCGGCGGGCTTCGAGGAGCGGCCCGAGCGCGAGGACGGGCGAGGCGGCCCGGTACCGGACGGTGCCGTCGGTGTCCGGCCGCGAGGCGCTGGCGAGCCCGCGATCGACGAGCGAGCCGAGCGCACGCGCCACCGCCGGGCCGGCCAACGGGCTCATGAGAGCGCCGGGCTCGCTGTCGGGGCGGTCCACCAGCAGGCGGTAGACCGCGTCCTCGTCCGTTCCGAGGCCGAGCAGGGTCAGCAGCGACATGTCCACCGGCTCGCGCGGTGCGGCTGCTTCGGGGCGCCCGGACTCCCCGCGCCCCGTCCCGGCACCCGTCACCGACCCCACCCCTTCCCGCCGCCCCTCGACCGGGGTCAGATTATCCGGCGGAACACGGCCGGACAGCTCCTAAGGGCTGTCCCGCAATTCCTGGCGGGCGTGCGACGACAGCTACGGCACCTCGCCGCGTTGTCGGAACGTCCATATACATCCAGTATGTGGACGTCCCTCCGCCTTGCGATGCACCGCATCTGACGCCGCACGCTGTTCCACCAGGAATTGCGGGACAGCCCTTAGTCGAAGTCGTACACCGTCACCGGTATGCCCCGGCCGGTGAGCCGCTGCTCTATCAGGGGCTCGATCCGGGACCACTTCCCGCCCGCGAGCCCGCAGCCGATCCGCGGCATGTGGACCGAGGCCCCCAGCTCGCGGGCCCGGACGGCCACCGCCTCCAGGGCCGTGTCGATCGCCTCGTAGCGCACCGGAGCCCCGTTGCTGCCCGTGCGCATCCCCCGCTGGCCCACCATGTTCGCCACCCAGATGTGCGGACTCACCTGCACGAACTGCACCGCGCCGAGGGCGAAGTCATTGCCCGCGCGCTCCCGGTGCCAGCGGCGGTAGGCCGCCTCGGGCTCGGGCCAGCGGCGCGAGACGGCCAGGACGAACCCCTTGCCCCAGCCGCCGAGGTCGTTGCAGACATGGACGATCAGCTTGGCACCCTTGCCATGGGGCGCGGTCGCGTCCCCCCGTACATACGCGATCTCGGACATGACATCAGGCTACGTCCCGCCACTGACACCGGGCACTTTCACATCAATGGTGAGACAGCAATACTGTTGCACCGGGGCGGGCCACGCGTACAGCCGCTCGCCCTCAGGGTCGGACACGAGGAGCAGACATGGCGACCGGCACCGAGGAGCCGACGCTCACCGTCGACGAGCTGGCGGCGCGCGCCGGTGTCACGGTACGCACCGTGCGTTTCTACAGCACCCGGGGTCTGCTGCCGCCCCCGGTGATCGGACCGCGACGGGTCGGGCACTACGGCCACGAGCACCTGTCCAGGCTGGCGCTCATCGAGGAGCTCCAGCACCAGGGCATGACGCTGGCCGCGATCGAACGCTATCTGGAGCAGCTGCCGCCGGACCTGAGCGCGCACGACCTGGCGATCCACCGCGCGCTGGTGGCCTCCTGGGCACCCGACTCGGCGGAGGACGCGACGCGGGCGGAGCTGGAGCGGCGGGCCGGCCGGGCGCTGACCGACCAGGACATCGCGCGGCTGGCCGCGATGGGTGTGCTGGAGCGCGCGGAGCCGGTCGACGGGAGCTACCGGGTGGATCCGGGGCTGCTGCGGCTCGGCGTGGAGCTGCTCGGTGTGCCGATCGCCCACGAGACGATCCTGGCCGCCCGTACGGTGCTGCTGGAGCACTCCCGGTCCGCCGCGCAGGACCTGACCCGGCTGTTCCGGGACGAGGTCTGGGGTCCGTACCGCGAGCGGGAGGCGGATCCCGAGCACGTGGCGGCGATGAAGTCGCTGTCCGCCCACATGCAGCCGATGGTGCTCCAGGCGCTGGTGACCGCGTTCCAGCGGTCGTTGAAGCAGGAGCTGCGGGCCGCGTTCACGGCGGAGTGAACGCGGCCCGCGGGGTGGCCGCCGGCCGTGCGGCTCAGTCGTGGAAGGTCTCGCCCTTCTCGGCCTTCTCCACGAGCAGCGCGGGCGGCAGGAAGCGGTCGCCGTACCGCTCGGCGAGCTCCCGGGCGCGGGCGACGAAGCCGGGCAGACCGCCCTCGTAGCCGTTGATGTACTGGAGCACGCCGCCGGTCCACGGCGGGAATCCGATGCCCATGATGGAGCCGATGTTGGCGTCGGCGACGGTGATCAGGACGTTCTCCTCCAGGCAGCGGACACTGTCCAGCGCCTCGGAGAACAGCATCCGCTCCTTCATGTCGATGAAGGGGATGTCGGTGTCGGGCTTCGTGAAGTGCTCCCGCAGGCCCGGCCAGAGGCGGGTGCGCCTGCCGCTCTCGTCGTACTCGTAGAAGCCGGCGCCACCGCTGCGTCCCGGCCGGCCGAACTCGTCGACCATCCGGTCGATGACCGCGTCCGACGGGTGTCCGGGCCAGCTGCCGCCCGCCTCCTCGACGGCCCGCCTGGTCTCGTTGCGGATCTTGCGGGGCAGGGTCAGCGTCAGCTCGTCCATCAGCGAGAGCACCTTGGCCGGGTACCCGGACTGTGCGGCGGCCTGCTCGACGGAGGCCGGCTCGACGCCCTCGCCGACCATGGCGACGCCCTCGTTGATGAACTGGCCGATCACGCGCGAGGTGAAGAAGCCGCGCGAGTCGTTGACCACGATCGGGGTCTTCTTGATCCGGCGGACCAGGTCGAAGGCGCGGGCCAGGGCCTCGTCGCCGGTCTGTCCGCCCTTGATGATCTCGACCAGCGGCATCTTGTCGACGGGCGAGAAGAAGTGCAGGCCGATGAAGTCGGCCGGCCGCGAGACGCCTTCGGCGAGGACGGTGATGGGCAGCGTCGAGGTGTTGGAGCAGAGCAGCGCGTCCGGCTCGATGATGTCCTGGATCTCCTGGAACACCTTGTGCTTGAGCGCGGTGTCCTCGAAGACGGCCTCGATGACGGCGTCGCAGCCGGCCAGGTCGGCCGGGTCGCCGGTCGGGGTGATCCGGGCCAGCAGCTCGTCGCGCTTGGCCTCGGTGGTGCGGCCGCGAGAGAGCGCCTTGTCGAGCAGCTTCTCGCTGTACGCCTTGCCCTTGGCGGCGGCCTCGGTGGAGACGTCCTTGAGGACGACCTCGATGCCGGCACGGGCGCAGGAGTACGCGATGCCGGCGCCCATCATCCCGGCGCCGAGCACGGCGACCTTGGTGACCTGGCGCTCCTCGATGCCCTTGGGGCGGCTGGCACCGGAGTTGACGGCCTGGAGGTCGAAGAAGAACGCCTGGATCATGTTCTTCGCGACCTGGCCGGTGACCAGCTCGGTGAAGTACCGGGCCTCGATGGTCAGCGCGGTCTCGAAGTCCACCTGGGAGCCCTCGACCGCGGCGGCCAGGATGTTGCGGGGCGCGGGCATCGGGGCGCCCGCGAGCTGCTTCTTCAGGTTGGACGGGAAGGCCGGCAGGTTGGCGGCGAACTTCGGGTTGGACGGGGTGCCGCCGGGGATCCGGTAGCCCTTGACGTCCCAGGGCTGCTGGGACTCGGGGTGGGCGTCGATGAAGGCGCGGGCCTTTTCGAGCATCTCCTCGCGGGTGGCGGCGACCTCGTGGACCAGGCCGTTCTCCAGGGCGCGCGACGGGGTGTACTGGGTGCCCTGGAGGAGGACCTTCAGCAGTGCGTCGGCGATGCCCATCAGGCGTACGGTTCGGGTGACTCCACCACCGGCGGGCAGCAGGCCGAGGGTGACCTCGGGCAGACCGATCCGGGAGCCGGGGGCGTCGAGCGCGACGCGGTGGTGGGCGGCGAGCGCGATCTCGTAACCGCCGCCGAGCGCGGCGCCGTTGATGGCGGCGACGACGGGGACGCCGAGGGTCTCGATGCGGCGCAGCGAGTTCTTGATGGCGGTGCCGGTGTCGAAGGCGAGCTGGGCGTTCGAAGGACCGATCCTGATCATGTCCTTGAGGTCGCCGCCCGCGAAGAAGGTCTTCTTGGCGGAGGTGTAGATGATGCCGCGGATGGCGTCCTTCTCGGCCTCGGCGCGGTCGGCGACGGCCGCGATGGAGTCCTTGAACGCCTGGTTCATCGTGTTGGCGGACTGGTTCGGGTCGTCGAGTACGAGGGTGACGACGCCGGTCTCGTCCTGTTCCCAGCGGATGGTCGTGCTCTCGGTCATGTGTCTGTCTTCTCCGTAAGCAGGGGTGGCCGGGGACGGTCAGAGACGCTCGATCACGGTGGCGATGCCCATGCCGCCGCCGACGCAGAGGGTGGCGAGGCCGTACCGCTGGTCGCGGCGCTCCAGTTCGTCGATGAGGGTGCCGAGGATCATCGCGCCGGTGGCGCCGAGCGGGTGGCCCAGCGCGATGGCGCCGCCGTTGACGTTGATCTTGTCGAGCGAGAGCCCCATGTCCCTGGCGAAGCGGAGGACGACCCCGGCGAACGCCTCGTTGATCTCGACGAGGTCGATGTCGTCGATGGTCAGCCCGGCCTTGGCGAGGGCCTTGCGGGTGGCGGGCGCGGGGCCGGTGAGCATGATCGTGGGCTCGGAGCCGGAGACGGCGGCGGAGACGATCCGGGCGCGCGGCGTGAGTCCGTAGCGCTCGCCCACCTCCTTGTTGCCGATCGCGACGAGTGCGGCGCCGTCGACGATGCCGGAGGAGTTGCCCGCGTGGTGGACGTGGTCGATCTTCTCGACCCAGTGGTACTTCTGGAGCGCCACCGCGTCGAAGCCGCCCATCTCGCCGATCGCGGCGAAGGACGGCTTGAGCGCGGCGAGCGAGTCGGCGGTGGTGCCGGGCCGCATGTGCTCGTCGTGGTCGAGCACGACGAGGCCGTTGCGGTCCTTGACGGGGACGACGGAGCGGGCGAACCGGCCGTCCTTCCACGCCTCGGCGGCGCGTTCCTGGGAGAGCGCGGCGAATTCGTCGACGTCGCGGCGGCTGAAGCCCTCGATGGTGGCGATGAGGTCGGCGCCGACGCCCTGCGGGGCGAAGCCGGTCTCGAAGTTGGTCATCGGGTCCATCGCCCAGGCGCCGCCGTCGGAGCCCATCGGCACCCGGGACATCGACTCGACGCCACCGGCGAGTACGAGGTCCTCCCAGCCCGAGCGGACCTTGGCGGCGGCCAGGTTGACGGCCTCCAGACCGGAGGCGCAGAAGCGGTTCTCCTGTACGCCCGCGACGGTGTCCGGGAGGCCGGCCGCGATGGCGGCGATCCGGGCGATGTCGGAGCCCTGGTCGCCCAGCGGGCTGACCACGCCGAGGACGATGTCGTCGACGGCCGCCGGGTCGAGGCCGGGGAAGCGGCTGCGGATCTCGTGGATGAGGCCGACGACGAGGTCGATCGGCTTGGTGCCGTGCAGGGCGCCATTGGCCTTGCCGCGGCCGCGCGGGGTGCGGATCGCGTCGTAGACAAACGCTTCGGTACTCAAGACAGCAGCCTTTCGAGGGTGGTTGTGCGACAGGATCAGGCGAGCAGCGAGCGGCCGATGATCTCCTTCATGATCTCGGTCGTGCCGCCGTAGATGGTCTGGATGCGGCCGTCGGTGAATGCCCTGGCGACCGGGTATTCCGCCATGTAGCCGTATCCGCCGTGGAGTTGGAGACAGCGGTCGGCGGCGCGCTTCTGCAGTTCGGTGGCCCACCACTTGGCCATCGACGCGTGCACGGCGTCGAGCGTGCCGTCGGAGTGGTCGACGATGCAGCGGTCGATGAAGGTGCGGGTGACGGCGCACTCGGTGGCCATCTCGGCGATCTCGAACCGGATGTGCTGAAGCTTGGAGAGCGGCCTTCCGAAGGCCTCGCGTTCCTTGACGTACTTCGTGGTGATCTCCAGGAGATGCTCCGCGGCGGCGATCCCGGCGACCGCTATGCCCATCCGTTCCTGTGCCAGATTGGTCATGAGATGGATGAAGGCGCCGTCCCGTTCGCCCAGCAGGTTCTCCTTGGGCACGCGGACGTCGTCGAAGAACAGCTCTGCGGTGTCCTGGGACTTCTGGCCGATCTTGTCGAGGTTGCGGCCCCGCTCGAAGCCCTCCGCGCCGCGTTCGACGACGATCAGTGAGAGCCCCTTCGCGCCGCCCTCCGGGGTGGTCCTGGCGACCACGACCACCAGGTCGGCGAGGATGCCGTTGGAGATGAAGGTCTTGGAGCCGTTGAGCAGCCAGTGGTCGCCCTTGTCCTCGGCGGTGGTGCGGATGCCCTGGAGGTCGGAGCCCGCGCCGGGCTCGGTCATGGCGATGGCGGTGATGGTCTCGCCGCTGCAGAATCCGGGCAGCCAGCGCCGCTTCTGCTCGTCGGTGGCGAGGCCGGTGAGATAGGGGCCGATGATGTCGTTGTGCAGCCCGAGCGCGAGGCCCGGGGCGCCGGCCCGGGTGAACTCCTCGGCGAGGACGGCGCTGTAGCGGAAGTCGGTGTTGCCGCCGCCCCCGTACTCCTCGGGCACGGCGAGGCCCAGCAGCCCCTGCCGGCCGGCCGCGAGCCATGCCTCGCGCGAGACGATGCCGTCCTTCTCCCACTGCTCGTAGTGCGGGAGGACCTCCTTCGTGAGGAAGGTGCGCACGGTCTCGCGGAACGCCTCGTGCTCTTCGGTGAAGATCTGCCGCTGCACTGCGTGCCTCCTGGAACCAGTTCTTGACGGTGGGGGCCGGCCGGTCCGGTGCGGGACGGCCGGGGATCGCTTCGGGCCGTTCGTCAGCCGGCGTCCTGCTCCGGGGGCCGCGCGATGCCCGGTACGCCCCAGTCGGCGGCCACCTCCGCGGTGTCGGCGCCGGGCCGGGCGGGTGCGCAGCGTACGGAGACGGGGGTCGCGGAGAAGCGCGGGGCGGGCGCCGGCTGGGTGAGCCCGTCGTGCTCGACGAAGGTGGAGCGGGCGGCGAGGTGCGGGTGGTGCGGCGCCTCGCGGAGGGAGAGGACGGGGGCGACGCAGGCGTCCGAGCCCTCGAACACCTCGGTCCACTCGGCACGCGTACGGGTTCTGAACCGGCCGGCGACGACGGTGCGCAGTTCCTCCCAGCGGCCGATGTCGCCCCGGTCCGGCGCGTCGTCCCCGATCCCGAGGAGCCTGCCGAACTCCTCGTAGAAGCGCTGTTCCAGCGGCCCGACCGCCATGTACTGGCCGTCGGCGGTCTCGTACGTGCCGTAGAAGGGGCAGCCGCCGTCCAGGAGGTTGGAGCCGCGCCGGTCCTGCCAGCCGCCGGCCGCCAGCATTCCGTGGATCATCATGGCGAGATGGGAGGCACCGTCGACGATGGCCGCGTCCACGACCTGGCCCCGGCCGCCGGGGGTGCGGGCGTGCTGAAGGGCGGCGAGCACACCGACGACGAGATAGAGCGAGCCGCCCGCGTAGTCGCCGACGAGATTGGCCGGGACGGTCGGCGGCTCGCCGGGCTTGCCGATCATGGAGAGGGTGCCGGTGAGCGCGATGTAGGCGACGTCGTGGCCGGCCCGCTCGGCGAGCGGTCCGTCCTGGCCCCAGCCGGTCATCCGCCCGTAGACGAGCCGCGGGTTGCGGGCCAGCGCCGCGTCGGGGCCGACGCCGAGGCGTTCGGCGACGCCCGGCCGGTAGCCCTCGATCAGGATGTCGGCGCGCTCGACGAGATCGAGCACCCGGGCGGCCCCGTCCTCGGCCTTGAGGTCGACGAGCACGGAGCGTTTGTTGCGGTTGGTGAGGTCGTACGCGGGGTCGATGCCCAGCCCCGCACCGCCGGGCCGGTCGACCCTGACGACGTCGGCGCCGAGGTCGGCCAGGAGCATCGCGGCGAACGGGCCGGGTCCGATGCCTGCCAGTTCGACCACCCGCACCCCTGACAGCGGGCCGTGCGAGCCGTGCTCCGTCGTTGCCATCGAGCCCCCAGCGGTGTGACACAACTGATGTAACAGCGATGATGCTAAGAATGCGCCGCGCTCCGCACAACCCCTTGGGGCGAGCAAGCGCTTAGTTCTTTCCCCCGGATCCTCTCTCACGGGGGCCGCCCGGCCGCACACCGCCACGATCCCTCCGCTAACCTCTGCCTGCCACATCGGCGCCGGCCCCGCGGAGGCACTCATGAACAGGCAGAACGGGGCAGAACGCCCCTTTGACATAATCCTCTTCGGCGCCACCGGCTTCGTGGGCGCCCTCACCGCCGAATACCTCGCCGCGCACGCACCCTCCGGCTGCCGCTGGGCCGTGGCCGGACGCGACCGGGCCAAGCTGGAGCGCCTGCGCGAACGGCTCACCGCGATCGACCCGCGCTGCGCGGAGCTCCCGCTGCTGCACGCCGACGCCGGGGACGAGCACGCGCTGCGCGAACTCGCCGAGTCCGCCCATGTGGTGGCCACGACGGTGGGCCCCTACGTCTGGTACGGCGAGAAGCTGGTCGCGGCCTGCGCCGAGGCGGGGACGGACTACGCGGACCTCACCGGCGAGGCGGAGTTCGTGGACCGGATGTATCTGGAGCACGACGCGCGGGCCCGCGAGACCGGGGCCAGGATCGTGCACGCCTGCGGCTTCGACTCCGTACCGCACGACCTCGGGGTGTACTTCACCGTTCAGCAGCTGCCGCGGGACGTGCCCCTGACCGTCGACGGCTTCGTACGCAGCAACGCCGTCTTCTCCGGCGGCACGTTCGCCTCGGCGCTCACCGCGATGGGCCGGGGTACCCGGATGCTGAGCGCCGCCCGGGAGCGCCGGCTGCACGAACCGCGGCTGGTCGCCCGCCGCGCCCGCGCCCTGCTCGGCACCCCGCACTTCAGTGCGGAGACCGGCACCTGGGCGCTCCCGCTGCCGACGCTGGACCCGCAGGTCGTCGAACGCTCGGCGCGCGTACTGGCCCGCTACGGCCCCGACTTCCGCTACCGCCACTTCGCCTCGGTGCGCCGCCTGCCCGTGGCACTCGGCGGCACGGCCGCGGTCGGTGCCCTGCTGGGCGCCGCGCAGGTCCCGGCGGCCCGGTCCTGGCTGATGGAGAGGTACGAGCCGGGCAAGGGGCCGGACGCGGAGCGCCGCCGGCGCAGCTGGTTCACCGTGCGCTTCGTCGGCGAGGGCGGCGGGCACCGGGTCCTCACCGAGGTCTCGGGCGGCGACCCCGGCTACGACGAGACGGCGAAGATGCTCGCCGAGTCCGCGCTCTGTCTGGCCCTGGACGAGCTCCCGCCGACATCGGGGCAGGTCACCACGGCCGCCGCGATGGGGGACGCGCTGCTGGGGCGGCTGCGTTCGGCCGGGCTGCGCTTCCGGGTCGCGTCGGCCCGCTGAGCGACGGCCGCCCGGGGCGGGTGGGCGGCGCGTGCCCGTGGTGACCCGCGCCGGCCGTGGTGACCCGCGCCGGCCGGGGGGACGCGCACTCGTACGGGTGATGTCCATCGCGCGCCCGGATCTCTCCGCGCCACGGGCGGCGGGCCCGCGACCACCCGTTCCGCCACGTATGCGCAGGCAGGAGCACCTCCGGGAAGGGGTGGGTGCGAAGCGGCCCTCCGGGGCCGGCGGGCCGGCCGCCCCTCGGCCGTCCGGTACGGAACGGGGCTTTCACTACGATCTGCGTCCCGCGGGTCGGCGCACCTGGGCACGTTCCCGATGCACGGCGTTGACCTGCGGCTACGCACACGGAGAGTCGGGGAAGAACCATGACGGACAACACTGTGGCGGGCCGTGACGAGCAGCCGGGGCGAGTGCTCGCCGAGTTGCTGAGGCACTGGTGGGAGTCGTCGGCCCGCGACGGCCGCGAGAAGCCCACTCAGCAGTCCCTCGCCAAACGGCTCGGTGTCGACCAGACCACCCTTTCGCGCTATCTGAATCCCGCCCACGCCTCCAACGCACCACGCAGGATCGTCGAGCAGCTGCACTCGGCGCTGCGGGCTCCGGCAGACGACCTGGTCCGGGCGTGCCTCCTGGCCGACGCGGCGGCAGGGGCGGCCCCGTCCCGCAGGCGCCCGGCGGCCACGGCCGCGCCTGGAACGGCGTCCGTGCCCGCCGGACCGGCCGACCCGCGCGGGACGGCGACCCGTCGGCGGGACCGCTCCCCCGTCGCGTATCCGACCCTGGCCGTCGCCTCGCTCCTGCTGCTCGTGCTCGGCGGCTTCGTGTGGTGGCTGGCGCCGACCGCCGGACAGAGCGACGCCAAGGCCACGGCGCACGTGTCGGACCGCCCGTCGGAGGGCACGGACTGGCCGTTGGCCCGCATGGGCAATGTGCTCTGGAAGGCGCGTACGGTGCAGCTGCTGCTGCGGGCCAACGGCTTCGACGTGAAGGTCGACGCCGACTACGGTCCGGCCACGGCGCGGGCCGTGAAGCAGTTCCAGTCCGCACACGGTCTGACCCCGGACGGCAAGGTCGGGAAGGACACCTGGCCCCTGCTGATCATCACGGTCGACTCGCGCGCCACCGAGCCCGACGCCGTCACGGCGGTGCAGTACCTGCTGCACCACGCCGGTGTGCCGACCGACAGCACCGGTACGTACACCCCCTCGACCATGCGGTCGCTCAAGGAGTTCCAGGAGTCCCGGAATCTGCCGGCGACGGGTACCGCGGACGAGGACACCTGGCGCGCGCTGCTCAACGCCCAGGGACCGGATCAGCACACCTAGGGCCACGGGCGGGCGGACCGGGCGCGGCTGTGCGCCATGGGCTCAGAGCGCCCAGGAGACCAGCGTGCAGATCATCGAGACGGCCCAGGCCACTCCCGCGATCATTCCGAGTGTCATCCCTATCGCGACCCGGCGCTGAGCGAGGTAGACGGTGCCGGGTCGCGTGGTCGTTCGATGTTCGTTCATGCGTACAAGCTTGCCGGTGATGATCGGCAAACGGTATCCGTACGCGTACTCACGCGCCCCGCACCGTCAGGCGGCCGCCTCCCGCAGCGCCTTCCGGCAGAGCGAGTCGGCCCTGCGGGTGGTCTCCGGCTGACGGAAGTCACGGGCCAGCAGCAGGGTGTGGGCACAGGCGTTGTCCAGGCCGGTCCGGTGTCCGACCGACACGAATACGGGCTTCACGCCGTCCTGGGTACGCAGCGCCCGGCCCACCTCCTCCTCGCCGTCGAGCAGCGGGGACCAGTCGCCGCGACGGGGGCCCGGCTGCTCGTACGAGAAGGTGAACGGGTTCTTGGCGACGCCGATCACCGGGAGGCCGGTGAGCACGCCGAGGTGGCTGGCGAGTCCGAAGCGGCGCGGGTGCGCCCGGCCGTATCCGTCGCAGATCACCAGTCCGGGGTCGACCGGCAGGGATTCGAGCGCGGCCAGCACCGTCGGGATCTCCCGGAAGGCGAGGAGGCCGGGGACGTACGGGAAGGTGACCCGGCCGACGGCGGTGGTCTCGGCGACCACTTCGAACGTCGCCCCGTCCAGGACGACCGCCGCCGCGACGACGACATCGCGCTCGTCGTCGTAGGCGACGTCCACCCCCGTGACCCGGCCGGTTCCGGGCGGCGGGCCGGGTTCGTCGAGCACCACCCGGGAGCCCAGGGTGTCCTGGACGGCCCGGGCTTCGGCCTCACCGGCGGGCATCGGAAGGTTCGTCATGGTGCGGCCGAGTCTAAGCGCTGTCCGCCGGACGGGCCCGGGGGGCCGCCGCGGCCCGGCGTCCCCGTAGCCTGGCGGTCATGTTTGTACTCGAACTGACCTACACCGCCCCGGTCGAGCGCGTCGACGAACTGCTCCAGGACCACGTCGTCTGGCTGGACGCGCAGTACGCGGCTGGGTTGTTCATCGCGTCGGGCCGCAAGAACCCGCGCGACGGCGGGGTGATCCTGGCCGTCGGGGACGACCGCGCGGCGATCGAGAGGATCGTCTCGCAGGATCCGTTCTCGGTGCAGGGCGTGTGCGCGTACCGCATCACCGAGTTCATCGCGACGAAGACCTCCGACGAACTCGCTCCCTACCGGCAGCAGTTGCCCGGATAGCGGGCCCGAGAACGGAACGGGCCGCCGTGCCGTGGAGTACGCACGCCGTCGACCTCCGGTCCGACCGTGTGATCAAGACGTTCCGGCCCGGCAGTCACGCGGAGTGCGGGCGGGAGTGGCGCGCGCTCGGACTTCTCGCCGCGTACGCACCGGGCCTGGCCCCGGTCCCGCACAGTGTGGACCTCTCGGCGGAGGAACCGGTGGTGGTGATGGAGCGCGTGCCGGGTGCGCCGCTGCGTGGTCGGCCGCTCGACGACCGAAGGCTGCGGGCCCTGGCCGCGGCCGTCGACGAGCTGTACGCGGCGGTCCCGGCCGATGTCCTGACCGGGATCCCCGTGCGGCCCGGCCGGCAGCAGCGGCTCGCCGCCCAGATCCGTGCCTGGGTGCCGCAGGTCCGCCCGCGGGCCGGCGGCGAGGTGGTCGAGGCCATGGACCGCGGTCTCGCCTGGCTCTCCCGTTCGGGCATGGACCGGGCCGACGCGCCGCACGTCCCGGTGGTGTTCGGTCCGGGGGACGGCAACCTCGCCAACTATCTGTGGGACGGCTCTCGTGTGCGGGTCGTCGACTTCGAGGACTCCGGTCTCAGCGACCGGCCCTTCGAACTGGCGGAGATCACGGAACACGTGGGCGGCTGGACCGGCCCGCCGCTCGACGCGGAGGCGTTCCTCGATCTGTTCGACCTGACCCCCGCCGAACGTGCGCGGCTGCCGGAATGCCGCAGACTGCTTGCGCTCGTCTGGTTGTTCCTCCTGTCCTTCGACGACCCCCGCAACACGCCGGGAACGGCCGAACGGCAAGCAGCCCGGCTGTCCGGGCTGCTCGCCTGAGGCCGGCCGGAGCCACGGGCAGGCCGCCCCGCTGTCCGCCCGACGGCGCGGGGAGGCGGCGGGGAAGCCCCGCGGACCCGTGGTGGTCCCGGCTACCGGGCCGGACGCCGTCCCGCGTGTGCCACACGGCCCTTCTCCCCCGCGGCCCAGCAGCCGCCGTCCGGGGTGCAGTCGACGGTGTCGTACGAGCCGGTGTCGACCGTGCGCCAGGTACGGCCGCCGTCCGTCGTGAGGTCGGTGCCGGTCGGGCCGACCGCCAGCGCGCCGGACCTGCTGTGCGGCAGCCAGGCGACGCCCGAGCGGTAGGCGGTGGGCGGGGCGGCGGCCTGTTGCCAGCTGCGGCCCGCGTCGCCCGTCACGGCCGCGGCGTTCGGCGACGGCTCTCCGGCGCGGTAGTCGCCGCCGACCGCGATGCCGTGGTGGCGGTCGCGGAAGGCGAGCCCGAAGACGCCGCGGGCCGGGTCGCCGGCCGGGACGGTCGATTCGGTCGCGGTCCAGGTGAGCCCGCGGTCGGCGGAGTGCAGCACCCGTCCGGTGGCGGCGCCTCCGGTGGCGAGCCAGACGTCCCGGGGGCCCGACGAGACCAGGCACTGGCCGCTTGCGGCGAATCCCGCCTCACCGGGCCGGGCCGGCGGCATGCCCGCGTCGGGCAGCACCCGCCAGTTCCGCCCGCCGTCCGACGTGGACAGGATGCGGTACTTGCCGTCCACGGGATCGCTCATCGCCAGTCCGTGCCGGCTGTCGAAGAAGGTGAGGCAGTCGTAGAAGGCACGTGCGTCGGTGTTGCGGAACGACTCCGTCCAGCTCGCTCCCCCGTCGTCCGTGCGGAACACCCGGGAGGCCTCGCCCTCCCCGATGGCCAGGGCCACCGCGCGCCGGCCGTCGAACGCCTCGATGTCGCGGAACTCCAGCGCCTCCCCGGCCGCGCCCGGCGGCGACACGTCGCGCCAGTGCCTGCCCCCGTCCACGGTGCGCAGCACCGTGCCCCCGGTGCCCGCGACCCAGGCGGTGCGGCGGCTGACGGCGGAGAGGCCGCGGAAGCGGGCGTCGGTCCCGGTGTCGGTGAGCGTCCAGGCCGGCCGTTCGCCGGGCCGGTGGTGTTCCCACGGTGCCGCCGCGGCTGCCGGTGTGGCCAGTGCCGCGGTCAGCGCCGCCGCACAGAGCCCCCAGGACATCAGTCGTCTCGTCTTCCCCTTGACCATCATGGCGCTGGAAGCTAGCCCACGAGCCGTGCCCAGTCCAGGGCACGTTGCCGGGGAGCGGCCGGGCGGCGGGTCCTGGCGGTGATACAGCTCACGCCACCTTCCGGTGCACGGATGAGGGACTTCCCTCGTCTGTATCAGTGCCGGGAACCGTTCATCTGGCCGAGAAAGGGAGCAGGTCTTGTCCACAGTCATCGAGCAGTCCGTGCAGGCCCGCATGGTCGCGTCCGCACCGCGGATGGAGACCCTTCCCGCCACGCTTCACTACGACCCGAAGGATCCGTTCGCCGTACGCATGGCGTTTCCCGCTCCGGCGACCCTGGAAGGCACCGAGGTCGCCTGGGAGTTCTCCCGCGAGCTGCTGGCGGCGGGGATGGACGGGGCGGCCGGTGTCGGGGACGTACGAGTCAGGCCGTACGGCTACGAGCGCACGGTCCTGGAGTTCCATGCCGTCGAGGGAATCGCGATGGTGCACGTCCGCACCGCGGAGCTGCGCCGTTTTCTGGAGCGGGCGCAGGAAATGGTGCCCGTCGGCGACGAACACCGGTTCCTGGATCTCGACCGCGGCCTGACCGATCTGCTCGGCGGGCCCTGCTGAGGCCCAGGCCTTGCAGCCGCCGGACGGGGTCAGCGCGGGTGCCAGCCCCCAGTCCCCGCCCTGTGCGCCGACCGCGGCGGCCAGCAGCCACATGCTGTCGCTGCGGCGCTCCCGGCACTGCTCGGACCTGACGGCCGAGCCGTGGGAGGGGTGCTGGTCGTAGAGGGTGATGCGGAGTGCGTCGAACTGCCAGTGCACCCGCAGCAGCATCTCCCGGTCCGGGGTGAACCGGTAGGCGGTGGCGACCAGTTCCGAGGCGGCGAGTACGGCCGTCTCCCGGAGGTCGGCCAGGCCGTGCCGGGAGAGAAGATCACTCACGGCGCCGCGTGCGAGGCCGGCGCAGAAGGCGCCGCCGGGCAGTGCGAACGAATAACTCAGGTTGTCCGCCACCGGTGGGTGGGGTCCGGCCGACGCGACGGCCGGAACACAACGCAGTGCGCCCTTCATCAAGATGCTCACATTTCGGTAATTGTGGTGACGATCACACATAGGCGCGATCGCCGCGTGTGAGACTGGCGCTACCGACCGTAGCGCACCCCGGAGCACAGTGCTACTACTTGTGCGGTTCCGGTCATTTCGCTCCCCACTCCCGGAAGGAACCGCACCTTGCCACCCAGAAGCACCCCGACCGCCCGACAGCAGCGACTCGGGTACGAACTACGCAAACTGCGCGAGCAGTCGGGCATGCCGGTGCAGCAGGCCGCCGCACTGCTCGGCGTCGACCGCACCCGCATCCCGAACATCGAATCGGGGCGGTTCGGCATCAGCGCCGAACGGGTGCGCACCCTCGCCTTCAACTACGGCTGCCCGGACACCGGCCTGGTCGAGCTGCTCGCCGAGATGACCCAGGAGCGCGCCAGGGGCTGGTGGGAGGAGCACCGCGGACTGCTGCTGCCGGCGCTGCTCGACATCGCTGAACTGGAGCACCACGCAGTGGAGTTGACGACCTCCACGACCACGCACATCCCCGGCCTCCTGCAGACCGAGGAGCATGCGCGGGCGGTCTTCGACACGGCCGATCCGCGGCTGCCCGGACCCGATCTGACGGCCAGGCTGTCGCTGCGGCTGCGCCGCCAGGAGGTACTGGAGCGGGACCGTCCGCCGATGTACGAGTCGGTGGTCCACGAGGCGGCGCTGCGCATGCAGTTCGGCGGCCCGAAGGTGGCGCGGGCCCAACTGGAGCACATCCTGCGGCAGTCCGAGCGGGACCGGATCACGGTCCGGGTGATCCCGTTCACGGCCGGCGGTTTCCCGGGCGCCGGACAGTCGTTCACGTACGTGGGCGCCCCGGTGCCGCAGCTCGACACCGTGCAGCTCGATTCCTCGCATGGTTCGATGCTGCTGGACTCCGACATGCAACTGCGCCGCTATCGCGGCCTGTTGGAGCGCCTGCGCACACTCGCGCTGCCCGTCGAGGAGTCGCGCGACTTCATCCGATCCATAGTCCAGGACCTCTGAGGAGCGACCATGACCGATATCTACTGGGACGAGGCCTTCTGCAGCGAGGGCGCCAACTGCTTCCGCTTCGGACTCGACGACCAGGGCAGGGCGTACATCGGCTCCACCACGGACACCACCACCCATGTCAGCGACTCCGTGGAGGCGCTGCGGGCACTGATCTCCGCGGTGAAGTCCGGCGCGGCGGACCACCTGCTCTGACCGCACGGCCCGACCGCGCCCGCGCCCCCCGCAATGGTTCGCTCCGAGTACGCCGACACCTCTGAGCGCCCCGAGGCCGGGGGCCGGCCGGTCCCGGTCAACCGGAATCCGCCGCAACGGATCCCCCCGCGGCATGCCGCACCGACTCCCGTTCACCGCCCCGCACACCCCTCGGACCTGCGCACATAACGTTACGTAACCGGGCATCGTGAGAGCGGGCTTGGCGGTGGCCTTACCGCCGCTTTAACCTACGGTCTCGTAACCTACGTATCCGTAGGTAATTCTCCCGTCCCCAGGAGTCCCCCGTGACGATCACCGCTCCCCACCTCGGCAGCCCGAAGGCGTGGACCGACGCCCAGCTGCTGTACGCCCTGGAAGAGGTGGTGGAGAAGGAGCTCAACCGCCATCTCAAGGTCGCCAAGGACTGGATGCCCCACGAGTACGTGCCGTTCTCCGACGGACGGAACTTCCCCGGCGTGTTCGAGGACGGTGAGGCCTGGCGGGCCGACCAGTCCAAGGTCACCGACATCGGCAAGATCGCCCTGGTGGTGAACCTGCTGACCGAGGACAACCTCCCGAGCTACCACCACGAGATCGCCTCCCTCTTCGGCCGTGACGGCGCCTGGGGCACCTGGGTGCACCGCTGGACCGCCGAGGAGGGCCGGCACGGCATCGTGATGCGGGACTACCTGCTCACCTCTCGGGCCGTCGACCCGGACAAGCTGGAGCAGTTCCGGATGGCCCACATGGCGGAGGGCTTCGAGTCGGACAACCGGCACTCGATGCTGCACTCCGTGGCCTACGTCGCGTTCCAGGAGCTGGCCACCCGCGTCTCGCACCGCAACACCGGCCACCAGTCGGGCGACCCGGTCTGCGACCGCATGCTCGCGCGGATCGCGACCGACGAGAACCTGCACATGGTCTTCTACCGCAACCTTCTCGGTGCGGCCTTCGAGCTCGCCCCGGACCTGACGATGCAGGCCGTGCGCGATGTCGTCGTCAACTTCCGGATGCCCGGGCACGGCATGCCGGGCTTCGAGCGGGCCGCCGCGCAGATGGCGATCGGCGAGATCTACAACATGCGCATCCACCACGACGACGTGATCCAGCCCGTGCTGCGCTACCTGAAGGTCCTCTCCATCGACGGCCTGGGCCCCGAGGGCCTGAAGGCGCAGGAGGAGCTGGGCCTGTACATGGGCGGTCTGGACAGCGAGGCGGCGAAGTTCGACGAGAAGCTGGCCGCCCGCAAGGCACGGATGGCCGCGCGCGCCGGCGCTTGACTCCCCGGGTCCGGCAGCCCCCGTCCGCCGTTCGGGCGGACGGGGGCTGCCGGGTCTCACACCGTTTCGTTCAGATCCCGCGCGTAGTGCTCGATGGCCGCCCGGTACTGGCGCACATACGGGTCCGTACTGCCGGCCGCGAGCAGTTCCAGCAGCAGCCGCACGGCCTCGTGGTGCTCACCGGTGTTGAACAGCGCCATGGCGAGAAACGTCCGCAGCGCCCCGTCGTCGGGGAACCGCTCGACACCGCCGCGCAACACCTCCACGGCCTTCTCGTACTGCCCGAGCACCCGGTACGTGCTCCCGAGGCCCAGGAGCGCGCCCCGGCGGTCCTCCTCCGAGAGCCCGGTCCCGCCGAGGCCGCGTTCGTAGAACGGCACCGCCTCGGCCTCAAGACCGAGCACATCGTGGGCCCATGCGGTCTGATAGGCGATCTCCGCGTCTGCCGGGAACTCGGCGCAGAGGGCCAGCAGTCGCTGCCTGGCCTCCTCCCGGTGGCCCTCGGTGCGCAGTCGTACGGCCGCCGCGAGCGAACTGTCCCGGTCGTCATCATTCATACGGGCATCGTCCCAGGCCGGCGAGGCGCCCCGGTCGCGGCCCCCGCCCCTCGCGTCGGCGGAAATGGTCCGGCAGGACGCGCGGCAGCCGGCCGCGCGGTGTCGGGAAGGCGGCCGGGACGCGGATCCCCGGTCCGCGGTCGCGCCCGCCCGGCTCCAGGAGCGCGGCCCGCACCGTCGGGCCCCGGGGAGTCCCACGGCCCGGACACAGCCGGCCGATCACGCTCCGACGACGATGCGGTCGCATCCGCTCGACCCGGATCCCCGTGGTTCACGCGAACGCCGCGACGGGATGTGCGGAGTTCCGGATCGTCGCACGGGCAGGCGCGTCCGGCCCCGGGATCGCCGCCCTCCCGTCGGAACGGTTGACCTCAGTCGCGTCCGGTTCTGCGCAGCCGGTCCCGCTCCTTCTCGGACAGCCCGCCCCAGACGCCGAAGCGCTCGTCGTTGGCGAGGGCGTACTCCAGGCAGGCCTCGCGCCCCTCGCAGGCGTTGCAGAGCTGCTTGGCCTCGCGGGTGGAGCTGCCGGGGGCGGGAAAGAAGAACTCGGGCCCCGCCTGGGCGCACAGCGCAGTCTCCTGCCAGGCGAGTGCGGGGTCGGCCGCGGTGTTGATCAGCATGCGGTCCACAGTGCCCGGTCGCGATAAACGACCGATCAACGCTTCATCAATGCGGCGCGCCGACGAGTTCCGGTCAGCGTTGCGACGGCGTGCGCCTGGGTTCCGGTCAGCTCTGCGGCGGCGCGCTCTTGATCAGAGCGAATTGCGCACCGTCCGGATCTGCGGCCCCCGCGAACTGTCCCACACCTTCCATCGTCACGGGTTCCAGGGTCAGCCGACCGCCCAGCCGCTCCACGTCCGCGGCCGCCTCGTCGCAGTCGTCCACCTCGAAATAGGGCAGCCAGTGCGACCCGGCCGCTGCCCTCGTCGGCACCGTGTTCAGCGGAACGAAACCGCCGAAGCCCGCCTCCTCGCCCCCGCCGTGGGGCCGGATCACCGTGTAGGAGCCGCCGCCTCCGGGGTACGGCTTCCGGACGCTCTCCCATCCGAAGACCGCGCTGTAGAACGCGGCGGCCGCAGGCACGTCCGGGGTGTACAGCTCGGCCCAGCAGAGGCTTCCGGGGACGCCCACGACGCCCAGGCCCGGATTCTTTCCGGGCTGCCAGATGCCGAAGAAGGCCCCTGCCCGGTCCTTGAATCCGGCCATCCTGCCGAAGTCCAGGACATCCATCGGCGCGAACGGTACGGTGCCGCCGGCCTGCTCGACCGCGTGCGCCGTGGCATCGGCGTCCGACGACCGGAAATACACCGACCAGGACGGCTCGCCCTGCTCCTCGGTGACCGTCATCGCGCCGCCGACCGTCCTCCCGTCCAGCGTGAACATTCCGTAGCCGCCGGTCTCCGGACCCCCGGCCGCGTACTCCCAGCCGAACAGGCCGGTGTAGAAGTCGACGGCCCCGTCGAGATCGGGTGTGCCCAGATCGGTCCAGTTGGGCGCTCCGTCGACAAAGCGGGTGGTGAGCATGGCCGGCTCCTTCGAGGTGCCCGTGCCGTGGGGCACGGCGGTCCTTCCCGACGTTCCGAGTCTCGCACCGGGCACCGGCCGCCGCAGCCCGCGCCCGGTGCGGCGGGCGCGCGGGCGCACCTCGCTCCGCCACCTGGCCGGGACCGGCCGATCCGTACGAGGGGGCCGGTGTCCGACATCGAGCAGCAGTCGGTGAATCGACTCATCGACACTGTTCGAAGGTGTCTGCTCTCGTGCTCCTCCGGTGGCCACCAGGGGCTTCAGTCCGGGGCTGTGGCGCGCCGAAGGCCGTGCGGGAGCACCCGGGTGTGACGCTGGAGGTGATTCCCACCGACGAGCGCATCGTGACCGCCGGACTGCACGTCGGGGGAGCCATCGCGGCGCGGCGCCCGGCAGAGCGGCCGGACGGCATCCACAGCGCCGATCTCGTCGCACGGACCGCCGCGGTGCCGGGCGAGGACCCGGCGCCCTGCCGTGCGCTGTTCGGCGGGGTCCGGGACGCGTTCCGGGCCGCGTACGTCTCGGCGGGCGGCCGGGTCAAGGGCGACACCCGGACCTCGGGCACCGCCCCGGGCACCTTCCGGCTGGAGGTCTCGCTGCCCGTCGACACCACCGCCGAGGTGTGGATGGCGGCGTCCGCCGCGTCGGAGGTGGCCCACGGCCCGGCGCGGTTCCTGCGTCTGGAGGACGGCTGCGCGGTCTTCGCCGCCGGCTGCGGCACGCATCGCTTCTCGCGCCGAGCGACAGCGGTCCACGGGCGGGGCGGGGCACTCTCCGGTGCTCCCGCCCCGGCCGGTCAGCGGGTGACGCCCAGCGCCGGAAGCACCGTCTCCGCCACCCGGTAGGCCTCCTCCAGCAGCGGGTTGCCGGAGAGGATGAAGGTGTCGACACCCAGCTCCTCGAACTCCTTGAGGCGCTCGACGACCTGGGCCGTCGAGCCGACGACCGCGGTGCCCGGCCCGGGCCGGAACAGGCTCATCCCCGGCCACATGTTGGGGTACGTCTCCAGCTCCCGGGCGTGTGCCGGAACCTTGCCGCCGTGCTGGCGGAACTGGCGTTGCCAGCCCACGCCGTCCTCTCCCGCCCGGTCGCCGAGCTGCCGGGCGTACGTCGCCCCGCTCGTCACGTCGAGCAGCCGGTCGGCCGCCGCCCAGGCCTCGTCCTCGGTGTCCCGGACGATGAGGTGGAGGCGGAGCCCGGTCCTGAGCGTGCGGCCGTGGGCGGCGGCCCGCGCCCTGACCCGCTCCAGCTTCTCCTTGAGCAGGTGCGGGGGTTCGCCCCAGGTCAGGTAGACGTCGACGTGCTCGGCCGCCATCTCGATGCCGGGGGCGGACGAGCCGCCGAACCAGAGCGGGATGTGCGATTCCTGGACCGGCCGCAGCTCCCCGAAGGACGCGCCCGCGTTCTTCAGGTCGTAGAAGCGGCCCTTGTGGTCGAAGACCTCACCCGCGGTGAGCCGCTTCACGATCGACCAGTACTCGGCGCTCAGCTCGTACCGCTCGTCGTGCTCCACGTGGAGTCCGTACTCCTGGAGCGACCTGGTGGAGCCGTTGACGACGTTGAAGCGGAGCCGGCCGCCGAAGAGGTTGTCGAAGCTGAGGGCCATCTTGGCGAGCAGGGTGGGCGAGATCAGCCCGGGGTGGACGGCCAGCAGCGGCTTGAACGCGGTGCTGGTGGAGGCGGCCAGCGCGCTGCCGAGCGGCCAGACGTCGTACAGGTCGGTGGCGAGCAGCGCACCGCTGTAGCCGAGGCGTTCGACCGTGCCGGCGAGCTGGGCGAGGTAGCCGAGGTCGACCGGCCGCCGCCCCTCGGGTTCCCAGGGGTAGGCGCCTTCGCGCGGGATGACGTACCAGAGGACTTCGGTCGCCATGTCGTCATACCGCCCTGTCCGCGCCAGAGCCGGCGCCCCGACCGGCGCCGGCGAGGGCGTGGGCCACGGTGACCGGGCGGTCGATGAAGCCGGTGCGGTGGAAGATGTCGGCCGCTTCCTGCTGCTCCGCGACGAAGGTGTCGGTGACCGGCTCGATCCGCCACGGCAGGGCGCGCAGCGCGGTCTCCCAGTCGTCTGCGCTCCCGCCGAGGTCGGCGGCGGCGATCTCGGCCGCCCGACGGGGGTGGGCCGCCGCCCAGTCGTCGGCCCGCCGGAGGGCGCGGGTGAGCGCCTCGACGACCTCGGGGCGGTTCTCGGCCAGGTCGCGGCGGGCGAAGAAGACGGAGCGGTCGGTGATGACGTCGCCGGTGGGGATCAGGGTGCGCAGCCCGCCGGTGCGGCGGGCTGCGGCCAGTTGGGCACCCTGGGCCACCCAGGCGGCGACGGCGCCGGTGCGCAGCAGTTCCTCGCTGTCGTCAAAGCTGCGGACGGCGGTGATGTCGTCGGCGTAGGAGAGCCCGGTGTCGTCGAGCGCCTTGGCGACGAGGTGGGTCTGCCAGGAGCCGATCGCGAGGTGGACGGTGGTGCCCCTGAGGTCGGCGACCGTCCGTACGGGGCTGTCCTCGGGGACCAGGAGCGCGCCGTGTCCGGGGCGCGGGGCGGAGACGGCGGTGTAGACGATGTCGTGGCCGGCGGCCTGGGCGGTGACCGGCGGGGTGGAGCCGGTGCCGCCGAAGTCGATGACGCCGCGGCTGAGCAGTTCGCCGGTGCGGACGCCGTTGGTGTACGGGTGGAAGACGACGCTCTCGCCGAGCGGGGCCAGCTCCTCCTGGGCGAGGCCGAGCCGGGTGAGGTGGTACAGGTGGTAGAGGGACGGGTTACTGCTGTGCACACCGATGGTGACGGTCATTCAGATCACTCCTGCTTCGGTACGTTCGGGGGCGGTCGAGGGCTGCGGGGCCGTCGCGACCCCGAGGTCGTCGAGGAGGCGTCGGCGCAGGGCTCCGAAGGCGGGGTCGCCGGGGTCGCGCGGCCGGTCGACGGTGACCGGTTCGTCGGTGACGAGGCGGCCGTCGCGCAGTACGGCGACCCGGTCGGCGAGCCGTACGGCTTCGTCCACGTCGTGGGTGACGAGGAGGACGGCGGGCCGGTGCTTGCGGCACAGCTCGCCCACCAGGTCCTGCATCTTCAGCCGGGTCAGGGCGTCGAGTGCGGCGAACGGCTCGTCGAGCAGCAGCAGTTCGGGCTCTCGGACCAGGGCGCGGGCGAGGGCGACGCGCTGTGCCTCGCCACCGGAGAGGGTGGCGGGCCAGGCGTCGGCGTGACGTTCGAGACCGACCTCGGCCAGGGCCCGCAGCCCGTCCGCGGAGCGGCCGCGTGGCAGGGCCACCGTCACATTGGCCAGGACCTTCTTCGACGGTACGAGGCGGGGTTCCTGGAAGACGACGGTGCGGGCCTCGGGAACGAGGACCTCTCCGCCGTCGGCTGCGTCGAGTGCGCCCAGGATGCGCAGCAGGGTCGTCTTGCCGCTGCCGCTCGCGCCGAGCAGGGCGACGAACTCGCCCCGTGCGATGTCGAGCCGGAGGCCGTCGAGCACGGCGCGGTCGCCGAACAAGCGCCGCAGTTCCCTCACGCGTACGGCGGGTCGGGGGGCGGGGTCTGTCATCGGGTGGCTCCCTGTGTGGTGCGCCAGGGCATCAGTACGCGTTCCAGCAGCCGTACGACCATGTCGGCGGTGAGTCCGAGCAGCCCGTAGACGAGGATGCAGACGGCGAGGATGTCGGTGCGGGCGTAGCTCTGGGCCTGGGACATCAGATAGCCGATGCCCGCGGTGGCGTTGATCTCCTCCGCGGCGATCAGGGCGATGACGCTGAGGGTCATGGAGAGCCGCAGCCCGGCGAGCAGCGACGGCAGGGCCCCGGGCAGGACAACTTCGCGGACGAGGGCGAAGCGGCCCATGCCGAAGCTGCGCATCGCCTCGATGAGTCCGGGGTCGGTGTTGCGCACCCCGCTCGATGTCGACACGTACATCGGGAAGGTGGTGGCGACGGCGATGAGAAGGATCTTCGCGGTCTCGTTGATCCCGAACCAGACCATGAACAGGGGCACCAGGGAGAGGAACGGGACGGTGCGCAGGGTCTGGATGGAGGAGTCGAGGAGTTCGTCGCCGAGGCGGGTGAATCCGGTGGTGACGCCGAGGACGAGCCCGGCGGTCAGCCCGACGAGGAGGCCGAGTCCGGAGCGGGTGAGGGAGGTGCCGAGTGCGTCGGGCAGCTGCCCGTTGCCCCACAGCTCCCCCACGGCGCGCAGCACTTCGCCGGGCGATGCGAGTACGTCGGGGGTGAGGACTCCGGTGGCGGACGCCGCCCACCACAGCAGGAGCAGGGTGAGCGGGCCGAGTGTCCGGACGGTGGCGGAGCGGGTCCGGCCGCGGGCCCTGCGCCGTTGCGGGCGGGGCCGGACGAGGCCCTGGTCCGGGGCGGTCCCGCTCATTTCAGCTTCTCGACGTCGAGGAGGTGGGCGGCGACGTCGACCTTGCCCGGGGTGACTTTCTGCTCGGCGTAGAAGCCAGCAACGTCCTCGAAGCGTTCGATGTCCTCCTGCCCGATGGCATCGACCGTGCCGCCCTTGCGGGTGAACTCGATCTGGACCTCCTTCGCCTTTCCGGTGACGGCGGTCGGACCGGCATCGGTGAAGACGTTCAGGTACGCGGCCGGGTCCTGCCTCTCCTTGGCGCCGGCGTCGTGGAGGTACCGGTAGAGCGCCTTGACGACCCCGGGGTGCTGTTCGGCGAAGCCGGTGCGCACGGCGTTGAGGCTGTAGTTGTCGGAGCCGATCGCGGCGCCGTCGGCGACGAAGTGGGCCTTGCCGCTGCCGATCTCGGCCACGGCGTACGTCGCCCAGACCGCCCAGGCGTCGACCTTGCCCGCGTTGAACACGGCGGCCGTCTGGTCGGGCCGCAGATAGACCCGCTCGACCTTTCCGGCGGGGATTCCGGCCTTGGCGAGTGCCTTCAGGAGCAGGTATTCGCCGGTGCCGCCCTGGTTGACGGCGACCTTCCTGCCGACCAGGTCGGCGACCGATCCGATGCCGGAGCCGTTCTTCACGAGGATGCCCTCGCCGGCCGCGTCCGGGTCGACGGCAGTGAAGAACTTGAAGCCGGGGCGCTGGGCGAGCGAGGTGATGCCGGAGGTGATGGAGCCGGTGGCGATGTCGAGCCGGTCGGCGTTCATCGCCTGGGCGGCCGGGGCGAAGGGTCCGGCGCTGCCGGTCCAGCGCACCTTGGCGCCGGCCTTCGCGAGCGCCCTGTCGAGGCTGCCGTCCTTCTTGCCCAGGGCGAGCACTCCGGAGTTTCCGGGGTCGGGGATGCGGATCTCGACGGTGCCCTTGGCGCCGGAGCCGCCGCCGGCCTCGGACGGACCGCAGGCGGTGAGGGCGAGGAGCGCGGTGGCCGTGAGGAGCGCGGGGGCGGCTGCCGTGCGCAGTGGCCGGGGAAGGTTCATGGTGTCGGGGGTCCTCACAACTCGGGGGCGAAGGCGCGGCGGGCGGCGGCCAGTGCGGTGGCGCGGCGCAGTGGCTCGGGGTCGGCCCAGGCCGCGATGTCGACGGGGCCGGGCAGGAAGCCGTGGGCGCGCAGCCCGGCCTCCTGCTCGGCGAGCAGGTTCAGGCGGTCCGGGGAGAGATCGGGGTGGAGGCTGAGATGGGTGCCCGGCCGGTAGGCCCCGGCGACGCCCTCGGCGCCGGCGCCGGTCTCGGCGCCCAGGATCCGGGCGACCTCGGCGGGCTGTTCGGCTGCCCAGTCGGCAGCCCTGAGCAGGACGGCGAGGAAGCGGTCGACAAGACCGGGGTGGTCGTCGAGGAGCTGCTGGTGGACGGTGATGGGGCGCGGGGTGCCGTTGTTGACGCGGAACCGGCGGTCGGCGAGCTCGTCGAGTTCGACGGCGACCTCCGCCCCGGCCCGCCGGGCGGCCTCGACGGCCAGGGCGCCCTTCACGTACACGGCGTCCACGTCACCGCGCCGCAGCGCCGCCAGTTCGGCACCCCACTGGTCCCGGTGTCCGGCTCCGGGCACGTCCACGAACGTGGCGTCGTCCGTCCCGAGTCCGGCGGCGGCGAGTGCGCCGTCGAAGCCGCGCAGGGCCATGGCCCGCCAGAAGTCGATGGCGATGTCGTGCACGGGTGCGGCGAGCCGCAGTCCGCGCAGTGCCCCGGCGCCCCGGATCCCGGAGCCGGGACGGACCAGTACGGTCTGCCGCTCCTCGATCCAGGTGAGACCGATCAGCCGGGTCCGCTCCCCGCGTGAACGGGCCCACAGCGCGGGCACGTTGCCGCCTTCGCGGAACAGGCCCGGCAGGGCGTGGGTGTAGTGGGCGGCCCGGTCGGCGCCGGGTGCGGCGTCCTGGAGGGACCGCACCTCGATGCCGTCGGGGGCGAACTCTTCGGTGAGCCAACGGCGGTCGGCGGCGATGCCGGTGGCGGTGGGTACGGGACAGCGGGTGAACCAGAGGGTCCGGGGCAGGACGGCATGCGTCATGGAGTCTTCCCGAGGGGTCGGCGAAGCAGGGGGCGCGCGGCGGGACGGTGTGGCGGGCTGCGCGGCAGGTACGTCGGGGGTGTGGGACCGCGTACGGAGAAGCGCCCCGGACCGGGTCGGAACGCGGCGGGGTGAGGCCCCGAGGGGGCTGCGAGGGGGAGCGGTCAGCGACAGGCGGCGCTGGAGACCCGCGCCAGGTCGATGTGACGGCGCAGCGTCAGGGCGAGCGGGACCGGGGCGGCGTGGACGGGGGGCGCTGTTCGGCGGCCTGCCATGGCACTGCTCCCTTCCGCTCGTCGGTGGTGACGTGGTGCAGACTGCCACGGACCCGGACCGGCCCACAACTCGCTTCCCATGATGTGGGATTGAATATGAACAGAGTGTTTCTCGACCGGGAATCCGCATCGCTCAACTCCCGTAATGTGGCAACCACCAGCCCCGAACCCCTCACGAGCGGAGAGTGGACCGACATGACCGAGGCCGCGGCAGCGCCTGCTCCCGGTGGCGCCCAGGCCGTCCGGCGTGCCCTGGACGTGCTGCACTGCTTCCACGACAACGGCCCCGATCTCAGCGCCTCCGACCTCGCCCGCCGCCTCGGGCTCTCCGTCTCCACGGCGCACCGGCTGGCCCGCGCCCTGCTCGGCGCGGGCTTCCTGGAGCAGGACGCCCGCACCTCCCGCTACCGGCTGGGCCCCGCCGTCACCGAACTGGGCAGGCTCTCGTACCACCAGCGGGGCCTGCATCTGGCCGCCCCCGAGCTGACCGATCTCGCCGAACGCACCGGCGCCACGGCCGACCTGGCGCTGCGCAGCGGCCCTCACGCGGTGATCGTGGCGGGCGGTTCGGTGACGCCGAAGGTGGGGCTGCGCAGGCCACTGCACTCCACCGCGCTGGGCAAGGTCCTGCTGGCCTGGGCCCGGCCGGGCGAGGGCGGGCCCGCCTCGCTGCCCCCGCTGCCCGCGTTCACCGACCGGACGATCGTCGAACCGGCAGCCCTGGAGGCCGAGTTGGCGAAGGTGCGGTCCGACGCCTACGCGCTCAACGACGGCGAGTCGGCGCACGGGGTGCGGACCCTGGCGGTCCCGGTCCTGGACGGCGCCGGTCACGCCCGCTTCGCCCTGGCGGTCCGGGCCACCCCGTCCGTGATCACGGACGCGCGCACCGACTGGTTCCTGTCGCAGGCCCGCTCCTGCGCGCGGGCCCTGGAGGTCCTGCTGCTCTCCCCCGCCGAGCGCCGTCCGCCGAGGCCCTGAGCAGCCCGGTCTGTCGGTGCCGCGTGGCACGATAGGACCCGTCCGGGCAGGTGCCGGGCAGGACGGCAGCCGGGCTGCGCGGACAGAGGGACGTACATGACACAGGCCGGAGCGACGGAGGACGCGGCGCCCACGGGAAGAGCCGCCCGCGAGCTGCTGACCCGGGCCGACGGGCTGCTGGAGACGGCGCGCGCCGTGCTGGCCGATCACACCCGGGCCGTCGATGCCGTGCACACGGCGCTGAATCCGCTGCTCGACTCCCTCGTCCGCCGGGAGCTCGCCACGATCCCGGCCTCCAGGCTCAAGGACGTCACCGAGGGCAGGCTGCGGATCGGCGCGGTCGAGCAGGCCGGGTTCACCACCGTCGGCCAGGTCCACGGGACCAGTCGCTACGAGCTGCGCCAGATCCCCGGGGTCGGTGCGCAGACCGCCGACCAGGTGCTGGCCGCGGCCGGGCAGATCGCCCACGCGGTGCGGGACACGGTCACGGTCCGGATGGACGTGGACGCCCCGGACGACGCCACGACCGCGCTGGTCGTCGCACTGCACCGGCTGGTCGAGGCCGGTCCCGACGTGCGGCGGGCGGTGGCCGCGGCGGGCCGGCTCGTCGGGCGCCTCGAACCCCTGCTGGCCGCCGCGGGACCGGCGCGGGGGCGGCTGCGCATGGTGTTCACCGGGCGCCGGGCCCGCTCCGGGGTGCTGGAGGCGGTCGCCGGGGTTCGGGCCGCCGTCGCCGAGGCCGACGAGCGCGGGCTGCCCCTGCTGTTCGGGCAGGTCTCGGTCGATCTGCTGCGGGGCGCGGAGTCGGACGTCGCGGCCTGGGTGGACTTCGAGCTGCGCTCGGCCGAGTACTACAGCCTGATCGCCGAGATGTCCGGCACCGGACCGGACCGGGACGCGGCCGAGGGGTTCCTGCCCTCCGGGATGGCGGACCGGGTGCGCGGTCTGCGGCTGGACGACGCCCATCTGCGGGTCTCGCTGCGCGGCTACCAGTCGTTCGGCGCCCGGTTCGCGCTCGCGCAGAAGCGGGTGATCCTCGGTGACGAGATGGGGCTCGGCAAGACCGTGCAGGCCATCGCCGCGCTCGCGCACCTCTCGGCGCGGGGCGAGACACACTTCCTGGTGGTCTGCCCGGCGAGCGTGCTGATCAACTGGGCGCGCGAGATCCGTGCCCGTTCCACTCTGCGCACCCTTGCGGTGCACGGCCCCGAGCGGCAGTCCGCATTCGACGAATGGCGTCACGGCGGCGGGGTCGCCCTCACCACGTTCGACGCCCTGCACACCCTGCCGGCCGCCGCGGACTGCGGCACCCGGCCCGGCATGCTGGTGGTCGACGAGGCCCATTACGTCAAGAACCCCGCCACCCGCCGGTCCCGGGCCGTGTCCGGCTGGGCCCAGCACACCGAACGGGTGCTGTTCCTGACCGGCACCCCCATGGAGAACCGCGTCGAGGAGTTCCGCAGCCTGGTCCGTCACCTCCAGCCGGAGCTGGCCCCCTCGATACACACCACCCACGGGGCCGCCGGTTCGCTCGCCTTCCGCAGGGCTGTCGCACCGGCCTATCTGCGGCGCAACCAGGTGGACGTGCTGACCGAACTCCCGGCGCTGGTGCAGGTCGACGAGTGGGAGGAGTTCAGCCCGGAGGATCTCGACGCCTACCGCGAGGCGGTGAGCGCCGGGCATTTCATGCGGATGCGGCGGGCCGCGTACGCCCGCCCCGCGACGTCCGCGAAGCTGAACCGGCTGCGCGAGCTGGTGACCGAGGCCGCGGCCAACGGCCTGAAGGTCGTGGTGTTCTCCTACTTCCGTGAAGTGCTCCAGACCGTCGGACAGGCCCTGGACTCACCGGTGTTCGGCCCGCTGTCGGGGAGCCTCGCGGCCGCCCGCCGCCAGCGGCTGATCGACGATTTCACCGCCGTGGACGGCCATGCCGTGCTGCTCAGCCAGATCCAGGCGGGCGGAGTCGGACTCAACATGCAGTCCGCCTCGGTGGTGATCATCTGCGAGCCGCAGATCAAGCCGACGACGGAGCACCAGGCGGTGGCCCGCGCCCATCGGATGGGGCAGATACGGACCGTCCGGGTGCACCGGCTCCTCGCGGCGAGCAGCGTCGACGAACGGATGCTGGACATTCTGGCCCGCAAGGAGCGGCTGTTCGACCTGTACGCGCGCCGCAGCGACGTCGCCGAGACGACGCCGGACGCGGTGGACGTGTCGGACGGAGCACTGGCCCGCCGCATCGTCGAGGAGGAACAGCTGCGGCTGGCGACCGGGGCAGACGCCGCGGCTTCGGAGGTGCCGGAGGGCTGACGCCGCCGGGACGTGTGCCTGCCCCGGCAGCGTCCCGGCACCGCGGAACCGCCGCGTCAGGAGCGGTGTGCCGCCGGATCGTGTGCCGCGGCGCCCTTGGCCGATTCCTTCGGCGACTCCTTCGCCGCGCCCTCGGATGCCGTGCCGTGGGCCGCCATGTGGTGCGGTTCGTACCCCGGCACGGTGCCGTCCGGCTTGGCGACCAGCAGCAGGCCGGCCATGCCCATGTCGGAGTGGCTCTGCACATGGCAGTGGTACATCCAGGCACCCGCGCCCACGTGTTCGCCCGCGACGACCTGGAAGCCGAAGGAGTCCGCCGGGCCGACGATCTTCGTGTCGACGACCCGGCTCGGATCGTCGGGGCCGGTGAGGAGCCCGGTCCGGTTGTCCGCCCAGCGATGACCGTGGATGTGGAACGTGTGGTAGTACTCGCCGTGCGTGATCATGACGACTTCGAGCCGGTCCCCCACCGTGGCCTCGAAGTTCGGGCTGTCGTGGGCCGGTCTGTTGTTGATCGTCATGTCGTTGAAGACGATCGTGATCGTCTTGTCCGGCAGGATGTCGCCCTTGCGCCGGACGATCAGCGGACCGTAGAGGCCCTTGCGGATGCCGCCGGTGCCGTGATCCGTGCCGACGACGTGGTCGTGGTAGTGCCAGTAGCCCGCGCTGCCCGGCTGCCAGGTGCCGTCCTTGCGCCGGCCGGGGGCATGGGTGCGCCAGGTGTAGGTCCGGGTGGCGCCGGGTTCGACGATGCTCTTGTTCATCCGGGTGCCGTCGCTCGCGATGTCGTAGTCGACGCCGTGCGCGTGGAGGCTGGCCGCCGCATCCGTCGTGTTCTCGAACTCGATGTGCAGGGTGTCGCCCTCGTTGATCTCGATGAGCGGGCCCGGGACCGACGCCTTGCCCTTCTCCAGGCCATACCCGAGCTGACCATCCGCCAGCTTCTCGGCGTACAGCTTGAGATGACGGACCACACCGCCCGCCGGGGCGGTCTCCACCGCGGGTTCCGCCGAGCTGGCGTCGATCGCGCCGAGGGACAACGATGTCAGGCCGGTCGTGGCTGCCACACCGCCGCCGACCAGCAGCCGCCGGTTGAAGCTCCTTCTGTCCATGCCGAACTCCCCATCGATCCAAGGAATTTGGAGCGCCGAGCCGCCCCGGACGGGCCACACCGTAGCCGGAGGAACCGAGTTTATCCACAGTCAGGACAAAGTTCGTGCAATTGCCGCCATAGCTATTGGCGGACCACGAAAAGAGGTCTAGCTTCATGCGCTGTTGCAGTGACCAAAGAGGGGTGGGTGACCACATGCAGCGCGCACCACATCACAGGTCCAGATCGCGACGCGGACTCGCGGCGGGCCTCGCGGCCGGCGCACTGACCGCTTCCCTGCTCGGCGCCAACGCGGCCGAGGCCAGGCCTTATCCGGAGCCGCCCGGCTCCCTGGCGACAACGTTGTCCCTGCCGTCGCCACCGGGCGGCGCCGACGTCAAGGTACTGGTGTTCCACGCCTCGGCCACCGAGGAGTCCCCGACGGTCGACGCCGGGATCGCGGCGATCGAGAAGATCGGCCTCACCGGCCCGGAATCCGGCCGGTTCAAGACCGTCGCCACCGACGACCCGGCGGTCTTCACCAACGGCAAGAGGCTCGGCAGGTTCAACGCCGTGGTCTTCCTGACCGGCGGCGGCGACGTCCTGGACCCAGAGCAGGAGGCCGGCCTGGAGGCGTACATGGAGGCCGGCGGCGGCTTCCTCGGCATCCACGACGCCGCGCGCACCGAACCGTACTCGGACTGGTTCACCGGCCTGGTCGGCGCCCGCCCGGCCGCCGACAGCCCGGCCGCCGTACAGCGTGCGACGGTGGAGATCGGTGACCGGCAGCATCCGGCGACCAAGAACCTCCCGCTGGAGTGGAAACGTCCCGACAAGTGGCTGAACTGGACGAAGAACCCGTCCGGCGACGTGCACACCGTGGCCCGGGTCCGCGAGATCACCTACAAGCCCGGCGCGAGTGCCAACGGCTGGGACCACCCGGTCTCCTGGTGCCGCGACTACGACGGCGGCCGGTCCTTCTACACCGCGATGGGCGGTACGGCCGACAGCTTCGCCGAGACCGACTTCCGCGACCATCTGCGCGGCGCGCTGGACTGGACGACCCGGATCTCGCAGGCCGACTGCAAGGCGACGATCGACTCCAACTACAGGGCCGAGCGCGTCACCAAGCCCAATCAGCCGGGGCAGAACGACCAGATCGGTGAGCCGCACGGTCTGGTCACCGCCCCCGACGGACGGGTGCTGTACATCGGGCGCGGCGGCGCCGACAGCAGCAGGCCGGTCGTCACCGACTGGAACGACCCGGACATCGGCAAGGGCATGGGCCAGATCCATGTCTACGACCCGAAGACCGGAAAGGTCACCCTGGCCGGTGAGCTGACGATCTTCGGCAACAAGGGCGGCGGCGACGAGCTGGTCAAGGTCGAGGAGGGGCTGCTCGGCATCGAGCTGGACCCGGACTTCGAGAAGAACGGCTGGGTGTATCTGCACTACACCCCGCACTCGAAGCTGGACCGCGACAAGCAGACGGCGGTGCGTCAGGTCTCCCGCTTCACCATGGACCCGACCACGAACAAGCTGGACCTGTCCTCGGAGAAGGTGCTGCTGAGCTGGCCCGTCCAGGTCCACAGCTGCTGCCACGCGGGCGGCGGGATGGCCTGGGACTCCAAGGGCAATCTGTACATCGCGACCGGTGACAACAACTCCTCCGGCTTCAGCGACGGATACTCCGGGAACAACCCGCAGCCGAACTACAAGGGCCTCTCGTTCGCCGATGCCCGCCGCACCGCGGGCAACACGAACAACCTCAACGGGAAGATCCTGCGGATCCACCCCGAGGACGACGGCACCTACACGCTCCCCGAGGGCAACCTCTTCACCGGCAAGGAGCCCGACGAGGGCGGCGGCAGGACCCGCGGCGAGATCTATGTGATGGGCGTGCGCAACCCGGCCCGGATCTCCGTCGACAAGTCGACGGACACGCTGTACGCGGGCTGGGTCGGCCCCGACGCGGGCGCGCCCTCCACCACCTGGGGCCCGGCCAAGTACGACACGTTCGCCGCGATCACGAAGGCGGGCAACCACGGCTGGCCCTACTGCATGGGCAACAAGCAGCCCTACCGGGACCGCAATCTGCCCGACCCCGCCAAGCCGCTCGGCTGGTACGACTGCGACCGTCCCAGGAACGAGTCGCCGAACAACGACGGCCTGGTGAACCTGCCGCCGGTCACCGCCAACACCATCTGGTACTCGCCGCAGGGCGGCGGTGTGGACTACCCGCGCGACGCCAACGGCATCCCGAGCTACAAGGTCGAGGACCAGAAGCAGCTGCTGCCGTGGCTCAAGGGCGGCGGCCAGGCAACGATGAACGGCCCGGTCTACCGGTACGACGCCGCGAGCACCAGCGCCGACAAGTGGCCCTCCTACTGGGACGGCAAGTGGTTCGTCGGTGACTTCTACGACGACACCCAGCCCCGGCACGCCGTGCTCACCGACCCGAAGACGGTCGGCAGGGGCGGCCTGCCGACCCACGCCGAGTCGCTGCGGAAGATCATTCCGGTCGGGGCGGACGGCATCCGCAACCTGATGGACTGGAAGTTCGCCCCGGACGGTTCGCTGTACGTCCTGGACTACGGGCGCGGCTTCTTCACCTCCGACTCCAAGTCCGCGCTGTGGCGCGTGACGTACAAGGGCGGCGGTCCGACCCCGGCCGCCGGGGATCTGGCCAGGAAGGCGGCAGTGCAGTGAGACATCGTCCGGTCCTCTCCCGAAGGCGGTACCACCCCGCCAGGCTGTGGCTCGCGCTGCTGGGTTCGTTCCTGATGGTGCTGGGGCTGACCTCGACGGCGGCGTACGGCCGTGCGGCGGCTCCCGGGGAAGCGGATGCGGCGGCCGAGCAGGTCCTCACCTGGACCGCGGGCGACCCCATCGACCACTATCTGTCCGCCCCGAAGACCGCGGTGGCCGGCAAGGCGACCATCGTCTTCGAGAACAGCGCGGCGACCGGCAACACCACCGGGATGCCGCACACCCTCACGTTCAGCGTCTCGGACCCGGAGTTCAACAACGACGTCACACTGAACATCCTGGCCAACCCGGGCGACGACCAGGGCGGCAGACACACCGCCGAGGTCACGCTCACCCCCGGCCGGTACTTCTACCACTGCACCATGCCGGGGCACGAGGCGATGCAGGGCATTCTCACCGTGACCGACGGCGGTGGCGGCGAGGACACCACGGCGCCCGGCACGTCGGCGAAGGTGGACGGTGACAAGAACGCCGACGGCGCGTACATCGGCCAGGCGACGGTCACCGTCTCGGCCACCGACGACGGCTCCGGCGTCGACACCGTCGAGTACGCGGTCGGGGCGGACGGCGCCTGGCAGCCGTACACCGCGCCGGTCGTGGTCGACCAGGTCGGACCGCACACGATCCGCTACCGGGCCACCGACAAGGCCGGCAACGCGGCGGCGGAGAAATCGGTCGACTTCACGGTCGCCGCACCGCCGACGGACGACAAGACCCCGCCGGAGACCTCGGCGACCGTGTCCGGCGAGAAGGACGACCAGGGGCAGTACCTGGGCATGGCGACGGTCACCGTGACCGCCTCCGACACCGGGTCCGGCGTCAACACCATCGAGTACGCGGTCGGCGCGGACGGCGCCTGGCAGCCGTACACCGCACCCGTGATGGTGCACGAGACCGGTACGCACACGGTCCGCTACCGGGCCACCGACAAGGCCGGCAACGCGGCGGCGGAGAAGTCGGTCGAGTTCACCGTGGTCGCACCGCCGACGCAGGACAAGACCCCGCCGGAGACCTCGGCGAAGGTCGAGGGCACCAAGAACTCCGACAACGCCTACATCACCAGCGCCAGGGTGACCCTCACCGCGACCGACGCGGAATCGGGCGTGGACAGGACCGAGTACTCGCTCGACGGCGGCCCGTACCTCGCGTACACCACCACCGTCATCGTCGACCGGGTCGGCTACCACACCGTCGCCCACCGGGCGACGGACAAGGCCGGCAACACCTCCGTGGCGAAGCAGGTGTCGTTCACCGTCGCGGAGAGCGGGGGCGTGCCGGCGCCGAACTGCCCGGAGTTCGACGAGCGGCTCACCGTCATCGTCGGCACGGTGGACACCGGTGTCCCCAACCGCATCACCGGCAACCGCTGCACCATCAATGAACTGATCGAGGACGAGAAGGACTGGTCCTCGCACGCGCTGTTCCTCAAGCACGTGGACGGTGTCCTGGACAAGCTGCTCACCGCGGGTGTGATCGACGCCCGTGAGCACAAGAAGATCTACCGGGCGGCCAAGCAGTCCGGCATCGGCGAGCCGGGCCAGGACGAGGGCTACAGGAAGCTCTTCGACGGTACGGCCGAGTCGCTGGCCAAGTGGCAGCAGGTCGGCGGCGGGAAGTTCGGGCTCAACGCGGACGGCTCGATCACCAGCTCCACGACCGTGGACGGCATGGGGATGCTCTGGTTCCCGGGCCGGCAGTACGGCGACTTCTCGCTCAAGCTCCAGTGGCGCGACGACGCACCCGGTGCGGGCAACGCCAACGGAGGTGTGTTCGTCCGCTTCCCGAACGTCCACGACAATCCGGAGGAGTCCCGCCCGGAGTGGGTCGCCATCAAGTACGGCCACGAGGTGCAGATCCTCGACAGGCCGGACGGCGACATGTACAAGACCGGCTCGCTCTACGGCTTCGACCGGATCGGTCTGGCCGGCGCCGGGGTCACCCCCAAGGGCACCTGGAACGACTACGAGATCCGGGTGGTGGACCAGCACTACTCGATCTACCGCAACGGTGTCCTGCTGAACGAGTTCGACAACGACCGCGGTCAGGTCTTCGAGCCGCCGCGGGGCGACGACCCGGGCACCGACGGCAGGCGGTACTCGTCCGGCTACATCGGACTCCAGGTCCACAGCACCTCGGACGTCATCTCGTACCGCGACATCCGTATCAAGGAGCTGTAGCCCGGGAGCGGTTCAGGTGGCCGTGGCCGCGTGCTGAGGCATGTGGTCACGGCCTCCGGGGTGCCGGTGGCGCCACACCCAGAACACCGTGCAGGAGACCACCGCCCAGACCCCGAGCACCAGATACGGGAAGATCCGCTGGTGGCCCTGGTAGTAGACCGCGGCGTGCTGGGCGTTGACGGACGCACCCGGCGGCAGCCAGCGTCCGATGTGCCCGAGCGCGGACGGCAGGAGCGGCCAGGAGACCGCCCCGCCCGACGACGGGTTGCCCAGGAGCACCATGACGCCCCAGGTCGGCAGCATCGCCCAGCGCCCCATCAGGGTGTTGAACATGGTGAAGACCATGCCCGTGGTGAACATCGTGAACGCCAGGATCATCCAGGACTCGAAGAACGGCAGGTCCACCGCGCCCAGCCACCAGTCCACCACCGCGGCGATGACGAAACCGCCCAGCAGTGAGTAGCCGATGGTGAAGGCGATCCGTTCCAGCGGGATCAGCTCGCGGGCGTGCACGCTCAGCTGGATCGCACCGACGAAGCCGACGATCACGGCGGCGAGCGAGATGTAGAACAGGGCGAGACCGCGCGGGTCGCCGCGTTGCAGCGGCTTGATGTCCCGCACGACGACCGGCTCCTTGAGCTCGGCCCCCACCTTCACCGCGGACTCCGCGAGCAGCTGGGCCACGGCGGCGCCGGAGGCGCCCGCGACGTCCAGCGACACACCGCGGTCGGTGGCCCGCATGATCGCGAAGACTTCCTGTTCGTCCAGTGCTTCACGCGCCTGTGCCCGGGTCGCGAACACATGGATGACGAGCGAGGCGTCGAGCGCCTTGTCCATACCGGCGACGAACGCCTTCGCGCCCTGGGGCGCCGGCCTGCTGACCACGGCGACCGGGATCCGGTGCGGGGTCGGGTTGGCCATCGCGTAGGTGTAGGAACCGGCGAAGAGCCCGGCGGCCGCGGCGAGGATGAATACCAGGACGGTCGCGGGGCAGTACGGCGACTTCTTGTACGCGGCCCACTTCTCGGCGCGGGTCAGCGGTCTGCCGTGTGCCCCGTGCGGGGCGGTGGGCTCCGGGTCGGGTGCGCTCATCCCCCGGTGTCCTCGTCGTGCCGGGCCCGGCTCGGCTGGACCCGTTTCGGCTCGCCCGGCATCTTCGGGTACTCCGGCGGGTACGGCATGTCGCCGAGCCCGCGTTCCCGCTCGTCCCGGTCCGCCAGCTCCAGCAGCGCGTCGAGCCGGAAGGCGTGGTCGTCCATGTCCGCGTGCACATCGCCCACGTCGGCGTAGCGCTTGGGCATGGTCCTGATGTCGAAGTCGTCCGGTTCGGCGTCGTCGATCTCCTCCCAGCGCAGCGGGGCCGAGACCGGGGCGTGCGGTCGCGGGCGTACGGAGTAGGCGGAGGCGATCGTGCGGTCGCGGGCGGTCTGGTTGAAGTCGACGAAGATCCGCTCGCCGCGCTCCTCCTTCCACCAGGCCGTGGTCACCCGGTCCGGCATGCGGCGTTCCAGTTCCCGTCCGGCGGCGATGGTGGCCCGTCTGACCTCGGTGAACGTCCACTCCGGGACGATCGGGACGAAGACGTGGATGCCCCGGCCGCCGGAGGTCTTGGGCCAGCCGCGCAGCCCGTGGCCGTCGAGCACGGACCGCAGTTCGTGGGCGGCGCGCACCACGTCGGCGTAGTCGGTGCCGGGCTGCGGGTCGAGGTCGATGCGCAGTTCGTCGGGGTGGTCGGTGTCGGCGCTGCGGACCGGCCAGGGGTGGAAGGTGAGGGTGCCGAGGTTGGCGGCCCAGATGACGGCGGCGAGCTCGGAGGGGCAGATCTCGTCGGCGGGCCGGCCGCTCGGGAAGGCGATCTCGGCCGTGGGGATCCAGTCGGGGAGGTTCTTCGGGGCCCGCTTCTGGTAGAAGAACTCGCCCTCGACACCGTCCACGAAGCGCTGGAGGGTGGTGGGCCTGTCGCGCAGGGCACGGGTGATGCCGGGCCCCACGGCCAGGAAGTACTCGGCCACGTCCCTCTTGGTGTAGCCCTTCTCCGGGAAGTAGACCTTGTCCGGACTGGACAGCCGTACGGCCCGTCCGCCCGCTTCGAGCTCCACTGCTTTCACCGCTGCACCCATGACGGTCACGGTAGGCCGGGCTCACATATGCCGCATATCGGGAGACTTGCGCCCGTTGGTGGGTGAGAATCGGGCCATGGATCTGCCGGTGATGCCTCCTGTGAAGCCGATGCTCGCCAAGTCCGTGTCCAGGATCCCGCCCGGCATGCAGTACGAGGCCAAATGGGACGGCTTCCGGGCGATCGTGCACCGGGACGGCGAGGAGGTGGTGATCGGCAGCCGCACCGGAAAGCCGCTCACCCGCTACTTCCCCGAGCTGGTCACCGCCGTCCGGGACAGTCTGCCGCCGCGCTGTGTGATCGACGGCGAGATCGTGATCGTGCACGACGGGCGGCTGGACTTCGACCGGCTCAGCGAGCGCATCCACCCCGCCGATTCGCGGGTGCGGCTGCTCTCCGAGCGGACCCCGGCCAGCCTGATCGCCTTCGACGTCCTGGCGGTGGGGGACGATTCGCTGCTCTCCACGCGGCAGTCCGACCGCCGCGCCGTGCTGGAGGCGGCGCTGTCCGGTGCGTCGCCCCCCGTCCACCTCGCTCCGGCGACCACGGACCCGGACCTCGCCCAGGAGTGGTTCGAGCGCTACGAGGGCGCGGGTCTCGACGGTGTGGTGGCCAAGCCGCTCGATCTGCCGTACCGCCCGGACACCCGGGTGATGTACAAGATCAAGCACGAGCGGACCGCGGACTGCGTGGTGGCGGGCTACCGCTTCCACAGGAGCGGCCCGGTCGTGGGCTCGCTCCTGCTGGGCCTGTACGACTCCGATGGCGTGCTCCAGCACGTCGGAGTCTGCGCGGCCTTCTCGATGAAGCGTCGCGAGGAACTGGTCGCGGAGCTGGAGCCGCTGCGCGTCGGTTTCGCCGGCCACCCGTGGGCGTCCTGGGCGGACACCGAGGCGCACGAGCGGGCCCGGCTGCCCGGGACGCAGAGCCGCTGGTCCGGGAAGAAGGACCAGTCCTGGGTGGCGCTGCGCCCGGAGCGGGTGTGCGAGGTGGCCTACGACCACATGGAGGGCGACCGCTTCCGGCACACCGCCCAGTTCCGCCGCTGGCGGCCGGACCGCACCCCGTCCGGCTGCACCTACGCGCAGCTGGAGGAGGTGGTGCGGTACGACCTGACCCAGGTGCTGTCAGCCGGCGGACGCTGAGCCCGACGGTGTGGCGCACGGGTCCTCGGTGGTGCTCGGGTCGGGGTCCGGGGACTCGGTGGCTCCGGCCGTCCCGGCCGGGTCCGGCGACGGTGATCCGGTGGGGCAGCCGGGGCCCGGTTCGGTCGTGCCGGGATCGGGACTGGTGCCGGGGTCCGGGGTGGCCGGTCCGCTGTCGGTCGGATCGGGTGAGCCGGTGCCCGGGTCGGTGGGGTCCGGGGAGAGGGTGGGGTCCGGGGAGCCGGTCGG